>JBMYYN010000299.1:0-2953 GCA_049609445.1 Bacteroidia bacterium
TAATTCAGCTAATGGATCTACTAGTCTTCTTCCAATGGATATAGAACCTCTTACTGTTAAGTCTAAATCCGGAAATTCTTCTCTTGCAACTTCGCTAGCTGAGTATATGGATGCCCCTGCTTCACTTATGAGGTAGACGTCTATTTCAGACTTCGGTTTGATAAATTCTCGGACAAATGATTCTGTCTCACGACCAGCAGTGCCATTTCCTATCGCAATGGCTTTGATGTTGTGTTTTTTTATAAGACTTTGTATGCGATGTCGAGCATCTGTGGATTGATTTTGAGGAGGATGAGGATATATGGTGCTATGATGAATCAAACTGCCTTGTTGGTCTAAACACGTCAACTTACATCCCGTTCTAAATCCCGGGTCCAAAGCAAGGACAGGTTTGGCACCCAAAGGTGGAGCAAGTAGAAGCTGGCTCAGGTTGTTGCTGAATATTTGGATTGCTTCCAGATCTGCTTTTTCTTTAGCATCTTTCCTGATTTCAGTTTCTATGCTTGGAGCTATTAGCCTTTTATAACTGTCTTTTGCAGCCTGCTTTATATGAGTAGCAGCTGATCCTTTTGATCTTATAAATATCCGTTCAAGCCGCTCTATCGCTTTCTCTGTGTCTATTTCTATTTTGACCTTGAGAAGACCTTCTTTCTCAGCTCTGAGAATTGCGAGTAGTCTATGGCTAGGTGTGCGTTTTAAACTTTGAGCAAAATCAAAATAGTCCCGATATTTACTCGCATCGTCTTTCTTTTTTTTGTCTACTTTAGAAAGTAGACTTGCATGTCTCTCAAATGCGGTCCTTACCGAATTTCTAGCGGCAGCACTCTCACTGATCCATTCCGCTATTATGTGTCTGGAACCTTCTAGTGCAGCGTCTGCGGTTAGACCATTTTTTGCGAAACGGTATGCTTGAGCCATGATGTCATTTTGACGTTGAGCCATTATGATTTTGGCTAGAGGTTCTAGGCCCTTCTCTCGAGCTGCAGTTGCCTTTGTTTTTCTTTTTTGCTTATAGGGGAGATATAGGTCTTCTAATTCCTTAGGGTCAAAACAATTCGAAATTTTATCCAAAAGGTCTGAGTTGGTTACACTTAGCTCTTTGAGACGGTCGAGTATAGATGATTTTCTTTTTTCGAGTTCTTTAAGACGTTTGTATTCATTGTCTATTTTCTCAATTGCCAATTCGTCTAAACTGCCAGTCGCTTCTTTTCTATATCGTGCTATAAATGGTATGGTTGCTCCATCCGATAGTAAGTTTAGGACAGCAGATACTTTTTTGCTATCTATATTGACTAGTTTAGAGATAAGTTGATTCACGGAGGTCTTCGTTTTACAAAACGAAGATAGAAATGTAGTTGGATATCAACTATAAGAAAATGAAGAGGATTTGAGTGTACTACCCTCTTTTCTTCCAAGCGTTACTAGAATGCTTGGCAACTTTTACCTCTTTGTGTTCATTGAACTCTAAGTAGGTGAATATAGCCGCAGCTTTGTTAAGGTCTGCGTCTTGGTCAGCTCTAGCTTCTGGTGTATAGTATTGTGCTATGAAGTTGGTGTCAAAATCGCCAGAAATGAAATTTGGATGCTGCATAACAAAGCGTCCAAAATCCAAGGTAGTTGGAACACCTTCAATCTTAAAATCATTGATAGCCATTATCATACGCTCAATAGCTTGTGTGCGATTTTCTCCCCATACGATGAGCTTTGCAAACATGTTGTCATAATAGATTGGGATGTTGTACCCTTGATAAACAAAATCATCCAATCTCACAAAATCATATTGTGGTGTATCATAAACATCGATGCTGCCTATAGCTGGCACAAAATCGTTTTCAGGTTCTTCAGCTGTTAATCTTAATTCTATGGCATGACCATTAGGCTTGATGTCTTCTTGAGTATATGTAAGCTTTTCATCTCGAGCGACAAGTATTTGTTGCTCTACAAGGTCCATTCCTACTATAAGCTCTGTCACAGGATGCTCTACTTGCAGACGAGTGTTCATCTCCAAGAAATAAAACTTGTGGTCCGCATCAAGGAGGAACTCTACTGTTCCTGCTCCGCTGTAGTTGCAGGCTTTTGCTACGTTCACAGCAGCTTTTCCCATTTCTTCTCTAAGGCTATCCGTAAGAACTGCACTCGGAGCTTCCTCTACCAGTTTTTGATGTCTACGTTGTATAGAACACTCACGCTCCATTAAGTAGACTACATTGCCGTGATTGTCAGCTATAAGCTGGATCTCTATGTGACGAGGTTTAGTTACAAATTTTTCGATAAAAACAGAACGGTCCCCAAATGCACTTTGAGCTTCACTTTGAGCAGTCTTCATCTGACTCTCTAAGTCTTCCGCTTTGTGGACGATTCTCATTCCTTTACCGCCACCACCGGCACTTGCTTTTACAAGTACAGGATAGCCTATCTCTGCAGCCACAGAAGATGCCTCAGCAATATCTTCAACGGCGTGATTTATTCCAGGTACTAATGGGACACCGTATTCAGCTACAGCTTGCTTGCTCGCTATCTTGCTTCCCATAAGGTCAATAGCTTCAGGACTAGGACCTATGAATGTGATTCCTGCATCGGTTACCGATTTTACAAAACCGGCATTTTCAGAAAGAAAGCCATAGCCGGGATGTATTCCATCCACAGCGTTATCTTTTGCTATTTGAATAATCTTCTCAGCTTGCAAATAACTTTCGGCACTTGCAGCTGGGCCCACACAAAAAGCCTCGTCGGCTAGTTGCACGTGCTTAGAATCTCTGTCAGCTTCAGAGTAAATAGCCACAGTAGCTATACCCATCTTGCGACAGGTTTTGATCACTCTTACGGCGATTTCACCACGGTTAGCTATTAGTATTTTTTTCAAGGCTTAGTTAGCATTGGTAGGTTAACGTATTGTTCCTCTTCAGCACTTACTCTGTTTATGCCAAAAAATCCGCCATCAGCTCGAGCTACT
>JBMYYN010000300.1:0-2913 GCA_049609445.1 Bacteroidia bacterium
GAGCATTTTTGATGTCTAAAATAAATAAGAAATGTCAGAGGATATAGTCCAAATCATCGGAGGATTAAACAACAAAGCAGGCTTAAAACAGCATATTTATAGAAATACGCTTACCGTTTTTGAAGAAATGAAAAGCTGTGTGAAAGAAATTGCTGAAAAACTTACTCCAGAAGTTATCAAAAAGGACAAAAGTCTTGAAGTACAATTTGTAGAAATTGGAGAATTTGAGTTTCATCTAAAGTTTAGTGGAGATACTATCGCTTTTATAATGCACACAAATGTTTTTGACTTCCCTCCTGAGCATGAAGTGAGTAAGATGCCGTATGTAGTAGAAGCTCCCCAGAGAGGATACTGTGGCATGATTCAAGCTTACAACTTTTTGTCGGACTCAATCAAATATCAACGACTTTCAGATGTGGGATACTTACTCGCTAGATTATTTATAAACTCAGAAGGACATTTTTATGTGGATGGACAACGTCAACTTGGATTCTTGTTTAAGGATTTTCACAAGAATGAAATCAATAAAGAAGCCATTGTCAAAATAATAGAACAAACTATGCTGTATGCATTGGATTTTGATTTATACGTACCTCCACTTGAGGCGATGTCAGAAATGACACTGCAACAAAAAAACTACGTCAATAATCCTTCAGGCTTCGCGACTGGGAAACGATTGGGTTTTAAAAAAGAACATTAAAATGAAAAACACATTTCTTTTCGTTTTTGGATTTATAGGCTCATTCGTTTTTCTAAGCTGCAATCCTCAGAGCAATAGTGAATTGAAAATACGGTCGGAAACAGAACTGAAATATGACTCTGTTCGAGCGAAAAAATATGGAGCTGACGCTTATGGAATGAAGAAGTATGTTATTGCCTTTTTGAAACCTGGACCCAATAGAGAGCTTGATTCCTTAGAAGCTATGAGACTGCAAGAGGCTCATATGAACAACATCAATAAAATGGCAGAAGATGGTAAACTTGTCTTGGCGGGACCTTTCTGGGGAGGAAGCCAGTATCGAGGTTTATATATTTTTGATGTAGAAACCATAGAAGAAGCAGAATCACTAACCAAGACTGATCCTGCTGTGCAAGCAGGAAGTTTAGAGATGGAACTTCACAAATGGTATGGATCCGCAGCTTTGTTAGGTCTTAATGACGTTCATAAGACACTTTCTAAAGAGTCCATTTTCTAAACAAACTAAGAAATTTAAGAATTCTCTTCCATCCAAGCTACACCATCCGCTGTAGCTTTAAAAGCACTCTCCTTCATCCTATCGCTATCATATATCCAAGTAAGGCTGTTCCCTTCATTCGTGGCAACTAGCAGCTTGTAATGGAGTAGATTCTTTATAGCATCCGAGATTATGCTTTCCTTCTTCTCAACGGTGCATTCCTCTTTTATAGAATCATATGATTCAGGAAAAATTCAAAGATTTAGTATCTCTGTCTCCAATTCTGGCAGCTCAATTATTTTAGCTTTCTTTCTTTCCATGTGTATTTTAAAACTTGACTAAGAGGAGGCAACAATGACATGTACAAAACATGAAAAGGCTGTCCTAGTATTAGTGCTCCCCACCAATTTTTCTTTTCAAAAAAAGGCATAAACTTGGAGTAAAATGTGGTCTCAGAGAGAATCTTAGTGACCAACAAATAAAAACCTACTAATGCTCCTATTTCATTATAGGATAAAAACGCCCCAAGAATAAGAAGATTGTACAACCAAAGTCCTAAAAGAATGTAGGTATTCTTCTTAACGTCATAATCTCCATTTTTACTCGCCCAGCGTAACCTCTGATTCCAAAATTCATCAAAACCTTTAGGACCCAACGTAGAAACTATTGCAGACTTACTCTTAACGAAGACTACACTATCTGGGTCTCTATTAAAAACACTCTGCATCAAGAATACATCATCTCCACTTGCTTTACTGTCTAGTAAGTTTACACTCTCGGTTACTTCTTTTCGGTAAGCAAGGTTAGCTCCATTACATATCATTGGAAGCTTCCACTTGATATGAGAAGCACCTATAGCTATTAGTCCCAGAAAGTCATACTCTACTACTCTACCCAAAAATTTTGTAGCATCAAAGTATTTCACCGGACCGCTAGCCAGCATAACTCTACTGTTTTGAAATGGCAATAGCATAGAAGTCAACCAATCCGCTTGTACCACACAATCAGCATCCGTTTGCATGATTATTTCAGATGTCGCTGATTTCCAACCCAACTTAAGTGCCTCTTTTTTTCCATAACTACCTTGTAAAGACAAAACCTTCAGATTCAGCTCTCCACTGAAGTCTTCAATAATAGAAAGACTACGATCTGCTGAGTGATCGTCAATTAGTAATACTTCAATGTCTATGTTAGTCTTGACAAGACCCCTCAATGATCTTAAGAGTGCTTCTAAATGTACTTCCTCATTCCTGAATGGGACGACAATACTAACTGTCTGTTTAGCCGAAATATCAAACTCTGTCTCTGGTATGCTCCTCCACAATTTGCCATACTTACTTAATAACATTCCGTATAGAAATGAAGCAATAACCGCTAGTAGTATAAAAAGTAAGATCATTTTCTAATAACAGCAGAGACTAACAAATAGAAAGAGCCAATGACTCCAGGAATAACCAGATTTAGTAGCCATAAGAATGAAACCGAATACAATATTGCTACTTCGGACATAAAGGGTCCAAAGAGCATGCCACATACTGCGAGTCTTACGCCTATATCAGATATTGCAGGCACCGGGAATAAGGTCTGCATGAGATATGCAATAGGCACCAATAAACCGACGGTTATTGAAAGGCTCCAGTCCGAAAACAATGATAAGATTATAAAAAACTGAAGTGAAAAAACCACGTATCGTAGCAATGACAAAAGGACAATCTTTTTGTAAAGTTTGGCCGAAAAA
>JBMYYN010000301.1:0-2911 GCA_049609445.1 Bacteroidia bacterium
TGGAATGGCATCTGCTAAGCAAGACGGGGACAAAGTTATAACGGCATATAGAGATCACGGACACGCCCTTGCTATGGGTATGTCTGCAAATGAAGTTATGGCAGAATTATTTGGTCGCATAGATGGCTGCAGTAAAGGAAAAGGCGGAAGTATGCATATGTTTTCTAAAGAACACAACTTCTTTGGCGGACATGGTATAGTTGGTGGACAGATTCCGTTAGGTGCTGGAATGGCACTAGCAGAGCAGTACAACGGAACAGATAATGTAGTATACTGCTATATGGGAGATGGTGCTGTAAGGCAAGGTGCGTTGCATGAAACATTTAACATGGCAATGGTTTGGAACTTACCTGTAGTGTTTATATGTGAGAACAATAACTATGCGATGGGAACTTCTGTAGAGAGAACTACTAATGTTTTAGACATATACAAAATAGCTAGCGGATACGACATGCCAGCTGAGCAAGTAGATGGTATGAGCTGTGAAGCCGTACACGAGAGCATGGCTAAGGCTTCTCAAAGATGTCGTGAAGGAAAAGGTCCTACGTTCTTAGAACTAAAAACATACAGATACAGAGGTCACTCGATGTCTGACCCAGCAAAATACCGAACTAAAGACGAGGTAGCTGAGTACAAAAACATTGACCCGATAGAGGTTGTAAAAGCAACTATACTTAAGAAAAAGTATATGACCCTAGAGCAACTAGATACAATGGAAGAAGAAGTAGAAAAAGAAGTAGCAGACTCTGCTGAATTTGCAGACAACTCACCTTTTCCTCCTGTGGAAGAATTATATACAGATGTATACGAGACAGAATATCCATTTATAGTAGAATAAGTCTATTTTTGCAAACTTTTACAGAAAATGAGTACAGAAGAACAATTCGAAGGAAACCAAAGCGTAGAATCAATCAACCAATTCTACGAGAATAATAAAAACAATATTTTCATTGCAGGTATAGCTCTTATCATACTTGCTGCAGGTATTTACTATTATTCAAATGTTTACAAACCTCAAATGGAAGAGGATGCTAGTAGCAGCTTCTTTATGGCTGAGAGATATTACTCTATCGATTCTCTTAACAAGGCTTTGAATGGAGATGGAATAGCTTTAGGTATGCTAGATATCGCTGATGAGTTTGGTTCTACTAAAACTGGAAACCAGGCTAAGTACTATGCAGGTCGTATACTCTTAGAACAAGGAAAATACGAAGAAGCATTGGACTATCTTAAAGATGCCAGTATAGATGATGAGTTTCTTTCGGCTCAAATAATAACGCTACAAGGAGATTGTAAATCTGAGCTAGAGCAATACGAAGATGCAGGTGACACGTATATGAAAGCTGCTAATCATAGAAACAACTTGCTTACGACACCATATGCTCTTCAAAAAGCTGGTTTAGCATACGAAGAGGCTAAGAGCTATAATGATGCCTTAGAAGCTTATGAAAGATTGCAAGAGGAGTACTCTGAAACTCAATTTGCAAGAAACATAGAAGCTCGAATCGGTAGAGTAAAAGCTAAAATAGCGTCTAACTAAGTTAAGATGGCAGATTATTCTAGCCAGACTTTTCTAAACGAAAAGATAAACTTACCTCACCACAATTTTAAAATAGGTATAGTGACTGCTCTTTGGAACAGTGCTATCACTCAAAAACTAAAAGAAGGTGCTCTTAAAACTTTAGAGTCTGCGGGTATACCTTCCGAGAATGTCTCAGTTTGGGATGTTCCTGGCTCATACGAATTAATCTATGGAGCTAATAAGTTAGCTTCTCAAGGATACGATGCTGTTATATGTTTAGGTGTCGTTATTCAAGGTGAGACTAGACATTTTGATTTTATCTGTGATGCTGTAGCCAATAGCATTGCCAATGTAACCATCAAACACAATATCCCCGTTGCATTTGGACTTCTTACAACTGACAATCAAGAACAAGCCGAAGAACGAACTGGAGGAAAGCATGGTCATAAAGGAGAAGAAGCCGCATGGACCGTTCTTAAACTATTAGAAAGAGAAAGTTAGTATTGAGAAATCACACATAAAAAAGGCTCAATTTGAATATTCAAATTGAGCCTTTTTCGTATATCACAATTCCTCCCTAAAATAGTCCGTTTATTTCGGCATCTATCTTACTGATTATACTCCCTAGATCTTCAGGGTTATTTTCAAAATCTATGTCATCCACATCAATGATCAAAAGCTTTCCCTCTTTGTATGTAGATATCCAAGCTTCATATCGCTCGTTCAATCTTTTAAGATAATCCAAGCGGATACTATCTTCATATTCTCTCCCTCTTTTTTGTATTTGTCCAACGATATTACCAATAGAACTTCTTAGGTATACTAAAAGATCTGGAGCGTCTATAGAAGATTTGATATTAGTAAATAGTGCTTGGTACGTATCAAAATCCCTCGTACTCATTAATCCCATTGCGTGCAAGTTAGGTGCAAATATGTAAGCATCCTCATATATTGTCCTATCTTGAACTATCGTTTTGGGATTTGACTTAGCCTGTAATAAACTACTAAATCTCGTATGCAAAAAGTAAATCTGAAGATTGAATGACCAACGAGTCATATCATCATAAAAATCAGTGATGTACGGATTGTCATCCATCGCTTCATAATGAGGTTCCCACTCGTAATGTTTCGAAAGCAGTCTAGTAAGTGTAGTCTTACCTGACCCTATATTTCCTGCTATTGCTATATGCATTGGTTTAGTTTTTGTTTTTAGTTTATATAATTCTAATAGAACTTTTTGAATCCTATTATTTCACGGACTTCTCTTAATGTTTTTTCTGCACTCTCATTCGCCTTTTCAGCACCAATTTTTGCTGCTTTCGCTAACGCATCTGTATCTTTCTTGTAGTGCTCTATTCTTTCAGCTATTGGACTCACAAATGAAACTAC
>JBMYYN010000302.1:0-2871 GCA_049609445.1 Bacteroidia bacterium
GCTGCGAACAATTTTATACATCGATGCAAATTTGACCCACATTTTCTATTATTCAAATCGAGACAAATGAAATCTAGATAAAAGAGTTTTGTGACGACATTTTTTTCGATTTTATTTAGAACTGTTCAATATGAAAATAAAGTGTGGCACCTTTTCATATCATTGCTAAATTTGCGATACCAAATTCAAGTTATGGCAAGTAAAAAACAAGGTATATCGAGTATAGGAAAAAAGGTGCTTATGGCACTAACAGGTTTTTTCCTAATGTTCTTTTTATTACAGCATCTCACGATCAATATGATGTCCGTGATAAGTGCAGATTTATTTAATCAAGTTTCACACTTTTTCGGAACAAATCCCATCATTCAAGGGATCTTGCAACCTGTGTTGATATTCTCAGTTGTTTTTCACTTTGTGTGGGGTATGGTATTGGAATATCAAAATACTCAAGCAAGAGAAGTGAAGTATGCGATGTATAAAGGAAGTGCTAACGCAACTTGGATGAGTAGAAATATGATTATTTCCGGACTAGCAGTGTTAGCTTTTTTAGCTCTTCACTTTTATGATTTCTGGATTCCTGAAATTACTGTCAAGTATGTGCAGGGAGACATGTCGGGATTGTTAGAGGGAACAGAGAACTTTAGGTATCACGAAGAGTTAGTACATAAGTTTGCTGGTCAACCGATCAGAGTGGTATTATACCTCGTGTCATTCGTTATGTTATCACTGCACTTGATGCACGGATTCCAATCAGCTTTTCAGTCTGTGGGATTCAATAACAACAAGTATACTCCGATTATTAAGAAGCTAGGAACCATCTTCGCTATTGCGGTTCCAGCAGGATATGTTTTGATAGCACTAGTTCATTTTTTCGCTCACTAACCTAATATTATAACAAAAGAGATATGTCAACATTAGACAATAAAGTACCACAAGGAGGACCATTAAAGGATAAGTGGACGAGTTATAAAGACCACGTGAATTTGGTAAATCCAGCCAATAAAAGAAATATAGATGTGATCGTAGTAGGTACAGGCCTCGCAGGAGGAAGTGCTGCAGCTACTCTCGCTGAGCAAGGATATAATGTGAAAGCATTTTGCTACCAAGATTCACCAAGAAGAGCTCACTCGATTGCAGCTCAGGGAGGAATCAATGCTGCTAAAAATTACCAAGGTGACGGAGATTCAACGTACAGATTGTTTTATGACACCGTAAAAGGTGGAGACTACAGAAGTAGAGAGGCCAATGTGTATAGACTAGCTGAAGTGTCTGCTAATATTATAGATCAATGTGTTGCTCAAGGAGTTCCTTTTGCACGTGATTATGGCGGGCTATTAGACAATCGATCTTTTGGTGGTGTTCTTGTAAGTAGAACATTCTACGCAAAAGGTCAAACGGGTCAACAGTTATTGCTAGGAGCGTACTCTGCGATGAACAGACAAATAGCTCGTGGTAAGATAGAGATGTTTAACCGTCACGAGATGCTAGATGTAGTAATCGTAGATGGTAAGGCTCGTGGTATCATAGCTAGAAACTTGGTTACAGGAGAGATTGAAAGACATTCTGCTCACGCCGTTGTATTAGGTACTGGAGGGTATGGAAATGTTTTCTTCCTAAGTACTAATGCTATGGGAAGTAACGTGACAGCAGCTTGGAAAGCACATAAGCGTGGAGCCTATTTTGCTAACCCTTGCTATACACAAATTCACCCAACTTGTATTCCACGAAGTGGTGACTACCAGTCTAAGCTTACACTTATGTCTGAGTCATTAAGAAATGATGGTAGAATATGGGTTCCAGCACGTAAAGAAGATGTGCAGGCGGTAAGAGACGGTAAATTGAAACCTACTGATATTCCAGCAGAGAATAGAGATTACTACCTAGAGAGAAGATACCCTGCATTTGGTAACCTAGTACCTAGAGACGTAGCAAGTAGAGCAGCCAAAGAAAGATGCGATGCCGGTTTTGGTGTTAACGCTACTGGAGAAGCTGTATACCTGGATTTTGCTTCTGCAATAGAAAGATATGGAAAGGAGCAAGCGACAATCAAAGGTGAGACGAATGCTTCCGATGCAAGAATAAAAGAATTAGGAAAAGGAATCGTAGAGGCGAAATATGGTAATCTGTTTGATATGTACAAGCAGATCACAGATGACAATCCATATGAAACTCCTATGATGATTTATCCAGCGGTTCACTATACAATGGGAGGTATTTGGGTAGATTATAACCTTATGACTTCTATACCAGGATGCTATGCAATCGGTGAGGCAAATTTCTCCGATCACGGAGCCAATAGACTTGGAGCATCTGCCTTGATGCAAGGACTTGCAGATGGATACTTTGTATTGCCTTATACGATAGGGGAGTATTTATCTAATGATATCCGTACAGGAAAAATATCTACGGATACACCAGAGTTTGCCGCTGCTGAGAAAGAGGTGCAAGAGAAAGTAGATTTCTTCACAAACAATAAAGGAACTAACTCTGTGGACTATTACCATAAGAAGCTTGGTTCGATAATGTGGGAGAAATGCGGTATGGCTAGAAACGCAGAAGGCTTGAAAGAAGCCATTGTTGAGATAGCTGAATTGAGAGAGGATTTCTGGAAGAATGTAAGTGTGCCAGGTGCAGCCACAGGATTGAATCCAGAATTGGAAAAAGCAGGTAGAGTTGCTGACTTTTTGGAGCTTGGTGAGCTATTTGCCAAAGATGCCCTAGAACGTAACGAAAGTTGTGGAGGTCACTATAGAGAAGAATCTGTAGAGCTAGATGGTCCGCAAAAAGGAGAAGCAAAACGTGATGACGACAATTTTGCATATGTAGCAGCTTGGGAGTACACAGGTAAGCCGAGTGAAGCTATCTTGCACA
>JBMYYN010000303.1:0-2867 GCA_049609445.1 Bacteroidia bacterium
ATAGTCATTTTTACTATAAGTATCTAGTTGGCAGGAGAAAGTTAGACGAGTAGTTCTTTGATATCTTGCTTGATCTTATTCACCAAGCTATCCGCGACGCTAAGAGTGCTCCCTTCCGCATAGATTCTTATGATGGGTTCTGTATTTGACTTTCTTAGATGTACCCACTCATCGTCAAATTCTATTTTGACCCCATCTATTGTATTCACAGGATGATTTTTATATTTCTCTGTGAGCATAGTTAGTATATGATCTACATCTATCTCAGGGGTCAATTCTATCTTATTTTTACTGATTATGTAAGGAGGATAGGTCGCTTTGAGATGACTCATAGGCTTCCCTACTTTAGCTAAATGACTTAAAAACAATGCAATACCGACTAAAGCATCTCTTCCATAGTGTAGTTCTGGTAAAATGATTCCACCGTTTCCTTCTCCACCAATGATGGCATTGGTCTCTTTCATCATCTTTACCACATTCACCTCTCCTACCGCACTTGCATTATATGCTCCACCATGCTTTTCTGTGACATCTCTAAGTGCTCTTGTGCTAGAAAGATTTGAAACAGTATTTCCTTTTTTCTGCGATAAGACATAATCAGAAACAGCAACAAGAGTGTATTCCTCTCCAAACATATCTCCATTTTCACTAACAAAAGCTAGTCTATCCACATCCGGGTCTACCGTTATACCTAAATCTGCGTTACTTGAGAGTACCGTGCTAGATAGATCGGTCAAATGCTCTGGCAATGGTTCAGGATTGTGTGGGAATTTACCCGTTGGCTCGCAGTACAATTCGATAACCTCAGCTACGCCTAACTTAGACAATAGCATAGGTACCGCGATGCCTCCTGTAGAATTCACCGCGTCTACTACTACTTTGAAGTTCTTTGACCTAATAGCCTCCACATCTACCATATCAAGTTTAAGAATCTCGTCAATATGCCATTCAACATAGCCTGATTTCTCCTCATAACTTCCTATTTCATCTATCTCATTGTAGCTAAAGTCTGATGACTGTACGCGTGATATGATTTCTTCGCCAAGTTCTGATGATATGAATTCTCCTTTTGAGTTTAGTAGTTTTAATGCATTCCACTGTTTAGGGTTATGACTTGCAGTTAAAATGATTCCTCCCGCAGCATTCTCATTTACTACAGCCATTTCAACTGTTGGTGTAGTTGACAATCCTAAGTCGATTACTTCTACCCCTTTGCTAATCAATGAGGCACACACGAGTTGATTCACCATAAATCCAGATAAACGAGCATCTCTTCCGATAACTACTTTTTTGTTTTCTCCTTTTAAAATTACATCTGCGTACGCAGTAGCATATTTCACAACATCTATAGGTGTCAAAGATTCATCTTCTCTTCCTCCTATCGTTCCTCTGATTCCAGAAATGGATTTAATTAGTGTCATATAATTGAATAGTACAAAAGACGCCTCTTTGTACATAATTGTTACATGAAGGGTAAATAATATATACCCACAAGACTGTGGATTAAAGACATAAGTATACACTTTAAGCTAGCAACCTCATGCTTTTTAATTCTGCTCGTAACAAAAACGATTCTAAAAGTAATCACAAGTGTTTGTAAATAAACTACTTACCTGATTACCTCTACCATTCCACTTAATAATTCTGTTGACGTCCCGTTTGCATTCTCTACTTTCCAAGAAGCCACCCAAAAATAAACACCCGCAGGAACATCTTTCAGATTTACCTTAGCGTCCCACTCCTCATTTACATTATCACTTTCAAAAAGCAGTTCGCCCCATCTATTGTAGATTGAAAGGTTATACTCAAGCAAACCGTGACACTCTCCTAGATGACCAAATTTATCATTTACCAAATCGTCATTAGGCGTAAATACGTTGGGAAACCATATATCGCAAGTACATTCAACTAGAGTTACGTTGAATTCAGTAGAATCATCTCCACATTCATTGGTTGACCTTACTTTGACCTTTCCTTCATAATTAAGCAGTTCAAATGTCCCGCCTACTTCATCATCATTCCAAGTTACAGAAACTCCTGTGCTCTTTATTTCAACTTGTTGAGCTACATCTCTACACAAGTCAATATCTTCAATCAATCCAATTTCAGGTACAGGTAAGATTTCAACATGAAACGTGTCAATAACCTCTTCGTTGCACTTATTGGTATAGTTGGCAAAATAAGTAGTTGATTCTTCAGCACTACAGATAGGAGCTTGAACATTGTTTTCACTAAGGAAATAATTAGGTGTCCATTTGTAATTTTCATTAATACTCTCACCAGCAACTAATTGGATGCTCCTTCCCTTGCATAAATAAACTGAATCCTTACTAATGATGTCATCACTTAAGCAGGCTCGATGTACATTGTTCTCTCCTCCAGTTGCAGAAGTAAACCCCCAATAAACCTCTGTTTTACCATTGAAAATGTCTTTTATAATATCTATCTCGATACTCTGTCTTTTCTCACAATCAAACCAAACTTCCAATCGTCGATCAGTGTTGCTCCACGTTATTCTCACATGATGATAGTTTCCATCCTCTATATCAGCAGATGATACTAGAGCTGGTACAGGAGGACTGATCGCGTCAGGTCCATTATGATTGACACTGCCATTTTTTAGTATAGCGATATGATCTGCTTCGATATCTCCTTGGTCCACATTGTTCCAATCATCAAATTCAACGCCCAAACTTGGAGAAAACCCTTCAAACCCAATGCCGCCACCGGCCTTACCCAATGCTTGATTACCAACCGTCTGTAGCACAAATACTATCCCATCCGCTCCTTGATCTCTAGTACCAAAATACAGTTCGAACTCTAAATCAAAGTCCTCTGAAAGGTCAATTTTATCAGCATACCATACC
>JBMYYN010000304.1:0-2858 GCA_049609445.1 Bacteroidia bacterium
TCGTTTCCATAATCATAGCTGGTATACTTGGAATATTACTCGGCGTTTTGTCGGGCATAAAGGCAAACTCTATATTGGACCAAAGCATCGTTTTCGTGAGCACACTCGGTATATCTGTTCCTTCCTTTTTTTCAGCCATTATTCTAGCTTGGCTTTTCGGATATGTTTTACACGATGTCACTGGACTGAACATGACCGGGAGTTGGTTGGATATAGACCCTTTCGTTGGCGAATCATACCAATGGAAAAACTTACTGCTTCCTGCCATAGCTTTGGGAGTCAGACCATTGTCCATTTTTACATTGCTCACGAGGAGCTCGATGCTCGAAACTCTGAACAAAGACTTTATCAAAACAGCAAAATCCAAGGGACTTACACCACTGGAAATCCTATCACGTCACGCACTTCCCAATGCTCTGAATCCTGTAATTACGGCCATCTCTGGTTGGTTTGCGTCCTTACTTGCTGGAGCATTCTTTGTGGAATACATATTCAACTGGAGGGGCCTCGGAAAACTAACTATAGAAGCTCTAGAGATGAATGACCTACCTGTAGTGATGGGAGCTATCCTATTCATTGCAGTTATCTTCATCGTAATGAATATTTTGGTTGATATGCTTTATGTCAAACTTGACCCGCGTATAAAACTCAAATAATGATCATATTTCTAACAGGTTTTATGGGAGTGGGCAAGTCCACAGTCGGGAAGCAGCTTGCGGATTTTATGAAGTATGATTTCATTGACCTAGACAGTAGTATTGAGGCATTGGAAGATCAGTCCATCCAAGAAATTTTCGTCTCACATGGTGAACAGTATTTTAGGAGATTAGAATCATTGACATTAAAAAAGGTCATTCGAGCTTCAAATAAACCTACAGTCATATCCCTTGGCGGAGGGACCTTAAGTTCGCCAGAAAACAACAATCTAGTGCTTACATCTGGTATATGCGTATACTTATATAAGCCGTGGGAGGAGACAAAAAAAGATCTAGAACATCTCAAAGACAGACCATTGGTTATACAAAAATCTATGGCTGAACTAGAAGAGCTTTTTTATAAAAGAATAGAAAAATACAACTGCTCACAGCTCAAGATGCCCATGAACAGTACGTTTACACCTAAAAAACTCTCAAATTATCTGAAATTATTAACAAATAGGTAACAGTCCTTGTATTCATGCGGGTTTAGACCATATCATTGAGTTTTAAAACAATAAAAATATAATTTTAAACGTATGAACAAATCAGATTTAATATCAGCTATGGCTGATTCAGCTGGTATCTCTAAAGCTCAAGCTGGTGAGGCACTAAACGGTTTTATGGATGCTACTTCTAATGCTCTTAAAAATGGTGAGAAACTAATCCTAGTAGGATTCGGAACTTTCTCTGTAAGCCAAAGAGCTGCTAGAACTGGAAGAAACCCAAGAACTGGTAAAGAAATCAAAATCGCTGCTAAGAACGTTGTAAAGTTCAAAGCAGGATCAGGTCTTTCTGACAAAGTAAACTAAGAGATACTTTTAAAAGATAGAGCCCCGATTTGCAATAGCAAATCGGGGCTTTTTTATGTCTGATTTTTCCATCTCCAAAAATGTATCTTTGACCTATCAAAAAATCATTTTTAAAACACCTCGCTCAAACCTCTCCTACTCCACCTATGTACGAATTTGTGAAAGGGAAAGGTATCTACTTATATGACCAAAATAAAAAACCATATGTCGACTTAATAAGTGGAATAGCGGTAAATAATATAGGGCACAGCAATAAGCACGTCACCAAAGCTGTCAAAAAACAAATTAACAAGTCCAGCCACCAAATGGTGTATGGTGAATATGTCATAGGTCCACAAGTGAAGTTAGCAAAGCGACTAAGTAAACTATTGCCAAAACAACTTCAATCATTCTATTTCTTAAACAGTGGAAGCGAAGCTGTAGAAGGGGCTATGAAGCTGGCAAAAAAGTATACAGGCAGATCTAAGATAGTAGCTATGAGAAACGCCTATCACGGAAGTACTAGTGGATCGTTGAGTCTCATGAGTGACGAATACTATTCTGGACCTTTTAAGCCTCTTCTCCCTAATATACATTTTGCTGATTTAAATGATATCGAATCCTTAGAAGTTACAGACCATCAAACAGCAGCAGTATACCTAGAACCTATTCAAGCTGAGAAAGGATATATCCCTGCGACACAGAAATTTGTCGATGCTTTGAGAAAGAAGTGTGACGAAACAGGCACGTTGCTAATTTTCGATGAAATTCAAACAGGAATCGGACGGACTGGAAAACTATTTGCATTTGAACACTACGGAGTTGTCCCAGACATATTACTTAGTGCTAAGGCACTTGGAGGAGGTATGCCTCTAGGTGCATTCATTTCTTCAAAGGGAATAATGAGTAGTCTTTCTGACGACCCCATACTTGGTCACATTACTACTTTCGGTGGGCATCCTGTGAGTTGTGCTGCCGGAAATGCTGCAATAAAATATCTATCAAAGAGTAATCTCCTTGACGAAGTAGCAGAGAAAGAAGCTCTATTTAGAAAGCTACTAGTACATCCTAAAATAAAAGGTATAAATGGCAAAGGACTTATGCTTGCGGTACAACTTGAATCATTTGATGAGGTGGAACGGACTATGAAGCGATGTATTGACAGAGGAGTCATCATTGACTGGTTCTTGTACAATCTAGAGTGTCTTCGAATCGCTCCCCCATTAACTATTACTCTAGAGGAAATTGACAGCGTATGTAAGGCATTGCTGGATGCATTAGATGAATAAAAGTACGATGAGGAGACATTTGAAAAATCTAAATATTAAGCTCATTATTCTTCTTTCACTTACTTTTATCCTTTTCACTATAA
>JBMYYN010000305.1:0-2825 GCA_049609445.1 Bacteroidia bacterium
AGGCACGATTTCACCTTATCGATATTAGGGTTTTTATCTAAGAAAGCAACGTTTTCAAGAATGGAACTATTTAGCATAAAAACATCTTGTCTTACATAAGAAAACAAATATCTATAACCACCTAAATTTTCGCTTGTGAGGTCTACCCCATCTATGGTCATTGTACCTTTATCAGGTCTAATCAGAGAAGTTATTACATTGACCAAAGTAGATTTTCCTGCACCGCTAGCTCCAACCAGGCCTATAAATTCTCCCTTATTTATATCAAGTGATAGATTGTGTAACACGTCCTCATCTGAGTAGCCGAAGCAAATCTCATCTAGCCGAATCCTTGAATTGAAAATTACAGCTTCTTCACCAACTACCTCCTCCTGAAAATCGTCGCTATCATTGAAATAATCTAAAACATAATTATGCGTTGACAATTGGTTGGATGAGCCGATGATCCTATTGATGCTTGGCAAAAGCCTAAACGCAATACCTGCATAGATGGAAATAAATGACACTATAACCCCGATATGGTATCCGCTTTTGACTCCATACACTACCACTACTAGTATCCCCGCTATTGCAATAACCTCATAGATGCGAATCGGTATAAAATTAGAACTCATATAAATGGACCACTTAAGATCAAGTACCTTGGTCTTATATGATTTAAATCGCTTATGAAAATAAGAACCTCCATTCCACAGCTTTAAGTTACTCATACCATGAGTCAGTTCAGATACATTTTCAATAATCTTAGGCATCTGCCTGTTTAATTCCTTTCCTTCCGTATTCAACTTTGCTCTATTGAGCAAAATCAGAGCGAAAGCAGTAGGAACTAGTGTAGCTGTAACCATGATAAACAGCCACGGTTGATAGAATAAAATACCTGAAAGTAGAAGTAACACCACTCCCAATTCGGATACCATAATAATGCTAGGAAGAAGAATAGTTTCTGCTAACTGAGTGCTTACCACTAACAATCTATTGATGATATCTGACGATCTATTGTGAGTGAAATACAACAGCTCCTTTTTAGTGACTTTTTGATATTCAATCTCGGATAACAAGTCAGTAATCTTCATTGCTTTTTTTACCTGGAGACTATTCGTCAGAACGATTCCAACATTTTTTAAAACGTAAACGACTAAAAGCAGTGCAGAAAGCAATAAGACAAATGTTCGGTCATCTGTGATAGACAAATATGACTTAAGAAATGAAGTGAAGTAGTTATGGTCAATAAATCCTGGATGCAATAATGATAGAATCACGTGAAGTAAAACTGCAATACCTAATAATTCTAATAACGCTCCTACAAAACTGTAGACTACCATAGAAGCATAGATTTTCTTCTGCTCTTTGTTAAAAAGAGCATAAAGCTTAGACCAAGTACTCGATATCTTACTTAACCTGTTCAATTTTCTACTGCATTCAACACATTCAGTTCTATAACTACGGGCATATAACCTGGTATCCTCTGATTTCCATCTGCTCCATATGCGTGATGAGAAGGGATCACGGCACGTGCACTCTCTCCTTCAGCAAGTCTCTCAATCATATATCGTATTCCAGAAATCACTCCTTTATCCTGACTATCATATATGAAAGGCTCACCTTCTTTGCTACGATAAATGAGCTGATCGTTCAAAGTTTTGATGGTGTACTCCACAGCCACCTTAGTATACTCTGGAACACTTTTTTTAGTAGATTTTAGCTTTTCAAAATATATCTGAGTCATTGAATCTCTATCTGCATTCCATCTATTCTGTTCTACATATTCAGCTATAGCTTGACTTTCAAACAGCTTCTTGTATGCAATGTGTTCGATATCAGACAGCTTATCACGCATATTTACCTTCACCTTGATTTGTTCATCTTGTGTAAGGTGCGAGGGAACTCTCCCATTCAGAGATAAATAAAACTCAGAAGCTTTTAGTCGTAGTTCTATACTATCGTCTTTGCACGTTTTGGAAAGTAGGTGTACCAGAGATGAAGAAGTGTCTAACTGAATTCTTTGCACTTCTACTTTCCTTTTCAATTCTTTGGTATTGAGGTATGTAGAGTCTTTACTGTTTTGAGCGGTGATATCCAGCAACCAGTGATTTTTTATCGCATCTTCACATCCATTTCCCCCACGTCTGTATGATATATCTTCATACTTTTCGAAAGCCTTATCTCCACAAGAGTGAAGCAAGAAAACACTTAAGATTATCCAAACTCCTTTCATTACAAATGCTCTCTATATGTTTTGATGGATTCCCTAAATCTGTTCAAGGTGTTTTCGAGAGTATCTTTGCTCGCACCTCCAGCCGCATTTCTGTGGCCCCCTCCGTTAAAGAATTCTGCACTAAATTCATTGCAAGGAAATGCTCCTGCACTCCTGAAACTCATTTTCACGAGGTAACCTCTGTCTATAATCAATGCACTCATCTTTACCCCTTTGATTCCTAAACCATAATTGACAAAACCTTCGGTGTCTCCTGTAATGACATTGTACTTTTCCAGTTCGTCCAAAGTCAAATGAGCTAATGCCACCTTTCCGTCTTCTACAAGTTCTATTTTATTTGCTAAGTAGTAACCAAGCAGTTGCAACCTCTCCAATCTATTTTGGTCAAAAAGAGAGCGGTATATTTTATCAGGAACTACTCCTAAGTCCATCAATCCTGCCGCAGTTTTCAATGTGTCACTAGTGGTGCTTCCAAAACGAAATGAACCCGTATCTGTAATAAGCCCTGTATAAATACACTCGCCCATTTCTACGTTCATTTTAGAATCATCTAGGTGCTTATTTACATACTTATATATCAATTCACATGTAGAGCTCGCTCCGATTTCTA
>JBMYYN010000306.1:0-2814 GCA_049609445.1 Bacteroidia bacterium
GTAAAAACGAACTTCTTATTTGGGAGGTTTTTGCAGCAAAAGGCCTAGGTTATGGTGCTTCTCAGGGTAGTAGTACGAGTAGAAGCGACGGAACTGAAGACTTCAGCATACCTCCTCATTTGTTAGGATTGACTTTAAGTAAGATTGCAGATGAAGAAATCGAGAATTACGATAGTTTGACGTATACGATTGTAGCTTCAAACTCTACCAATTGGACGATAGCTGGAATTGAAATAAAAGATACACTAGAAGCAAATTTATCGTTAGACCTCTCATCGCTTTCATGTGGAGCTACGTTTTCCAATGGAGTTATTACGTGGTCTATAGACAGCATCGGTTCAGGAGATTCTATGATGTGTACATTTATGGTAGGTACTTCTTTTGATAATGTGACAGAAATTTTGACTACAGATAGCGTAGAATCAAGTGAAAGTTCGTGGACTGTTTCCAAGTCCCTTGGTGCTTCAAATGGTTGGGAACTCAGCACTACTAGATCTAAATCTGGAAGTTCAAGCTGGTTTGTTTCAAATGAAGCAACACGTTCAGATTATTATCTGACAGATACTCTAGTTCTGGATACTATCAATTCTCCAGTTTTCAGTTTTTGGCATTGGTACAATACCGAAGAAAGCTGGGATGGAGGAGTAGTAGAAATAAGAGACGGAGGAGCTTGGAGTGATGCCAAACCGTACTTCGTTAAAAATGGATACAATAGGACAATAGCCGAAAATGATATGAGTGCTATCTCACAGAGAGAAGCTTTTTCAGGAAACAGTGGTCAATTCATTCAATCTAAATTAGATCTGCAGGAATTTGCAGGAAAAAGCATTGAAATACGCTTTAGATTCTCTAGTGATGCTGCGGCTTCAGAGGAAGGTTGGTATTTAGATGATTTCAGATTGGAGGATGCCGTGACTACTACCAATAATGTTTATGCTAGTTATGAACAAACTAGAACATCTCAATCTTTAGTATCTACTACCATATATGGTGAAGTAAAACCAGACAATGTGGGAGTACCTGAATTTGAAAAATTAAGTACACGTGTTTATCCAAATCCTGCCTCAGACGTACTTATTATCGAAGATAGTTCAAATGAGAAATTTAGTTATGAGCTTCTTAATATGGAAGGAAAAGTACTTCTATCCGGTTCATCAGATGGAATTGAAAAGATAAATGTAAAAAACTTTGCCTCAGGCCATTATATAATTTCAATCAATAAAAAAGGAGTAAGTGAAAATCACAAACTCCTTCTTAAATAAATTAATAGATGGATTAAACTATGACCGAGCGTTTATTTCATCTCTTATGATGGCCGCTTTGTCATAGTCTTCTATTTGAATAGCCTTGTCTAGTTCAGCGTTCAACTCATTCAAAGTCATAGATTGATATGAGGTTTCATTACTAATCTCTTCCTCTTGGATATGCTCTGGCTCGTCTAATTCAGTTTCATCTTCTTCGTAGATGATTCCTGCATCATCCATTATATTCTTGTAGGTATAGATACTACACTTAGCTCTTAGTGCTAATGCAATGGCATCAGAAGTTCGTGAGTCTACAGCTTGTTCTACTCCATTTTGTTCTGTAATCAATTTAGAGTAGAAAACACCTTCTTTTAGTTGATCAATAACAACCTCTTTCAGCACGATACCATATTTGTTCATGGTATCAAACATTAAGTCGTGTGTCAATGGTCTCTGTGGAGTCAAGCCCTCTATAACTAGAGCTATAGATTGAGCCTCATAGCTTCCTATCACTACAGGAAGTTTCAGCTCACCATGTTCTTCACCGAGAATGAGCGTATAACTATTTCTCTGCGAGTGTCCAGCAGTCAAGCCAAGAATATTAAGTTCGATTTTTTCTCCCATATAAAATCCAGGTAGACAACTTAGAGTTATGCTAACCCTTTGATTTCTCTTACTCTTTTTAGAAGCTTTGGTAATACTTCAAATGCATCACCTACGATTCCATAATCTGCGGCTTTAAAGAATGGAGCTTCTGGATCAGTGTTTATAACACAGATAACCTTACTACTTCCAACTCCAGCTAAATGCTGAATAGCACCTGAAATACCAGCTGCGATATATAAATTAGGTTTTATGGTTATCCCTGTCTGTCCAACGTGTTCGCTATGTGGTCTCCAGTCCATATCAGATACAGGCTTAGAGCAAGCTGTAGCTGCTCCCAGCGCATCTGCAAGATCCTCAATCATATTCCAATTTTCAGGACCTTTAAGACCTCTACCAGCAGAAACCACTAATTCAGCCTCTGTCAATGGGATTTTACCCGTTTCTTTATTGATAGATACACTAGTAGTGTTAATGTCAGATTCCGAAACAGATACTGAACCTTCGCTCGAAGAAGCTTCGCTACCAGCAGATTCTATTTTGTATGAATTTGGTATTACCGTAAGTACTCTCTTCGAATGGTTAATACTTGTATGAGCTATAGCTTTACTAGAGAAACTAGTTTTCTTAACTACAAAACCTTCAGAAGTATCTACCATGTCAATCACACCTGTCACCAATGCTGCATCTTGTTTCACAGCTAACAAGGGTGCCATTGATTTCCCATTGTACGTTTGAGAAATAACTATGGTATCTGCATCTTTAGACGTTGCAATTTCACTTAATGCTTTTGCATAAGCCTGAGGGTTAAATGACTCAAGACTTCCACCAGCAACATTTACCACTTCATTTGCCCCATATATACCAAGGTTTTCTTCACCTTTAGGTCCTATAGTTACTGCCACACAAGTAGTTCCTAGTTTATCTGCTAGGTCTTTTCCATAAGTCACAGCTTCAAAACTTGACT
>JBMYYN010000307.1:0-2802 GCA_049609445.1 Bacteroidia bacterium
GGATTTAGTAGTTTAGGTTTAACCACAAAGCCCCTCGAGAGAGGGGCTTTTCTTTTTTGGACTGTTGTAAAGTCTTTGATTTAAATTTAAAATCCCTAACATTGCAATTACTTTATTGTATTTAAACTACTATCATTTTTAAACTACTATCATCAATGAAAATTGTATTCTTACGTAATGCCGCAAATTCTGTGGGTGTCAACTCTGAACTAAAAAATCGTAAAACTTATGTAGAAAGGGCTGGTCGCATTATCACACTGGTATTTTTAATGGGATCGGCCCTATTTAGCCATTCTCAAATAACGGGCTCCGTATTTCGGGATTTTGATGGCGATGGAACCAAAGATGGGAATGAACCTTTAGTTCCTGGAGTAACCGTTAATGCGTACAACTCTAGTAATACGCTATGTGGATCTACTACGACATCGGGCAATTCATCTCCAAACTATTCAGTGAGCGGTTGTGGTACATCGGATGTTCGTATAGAATTTGTGCTTCCGTCGGGAGGATTTAGTTCTGATAGTGCATTGGATTTTTCAAGTCTAGGTGCTGATTCCTATGGGTCAGAGGTGCAATTTGCAAGTGGAAATAGCAGCAATATTGATTTTGCAATTAGCTATGCTCAGGAGTATAATACGGGTACCTCAAATGCAGAATTATTCGTGCCAATTATGAATAATGGTGATCCAACCGCAGGGGGAGCTTCTGGTACTGAGACTTGGTTTGTTGGATATCCATACGGGAATTCTGGAACAACCACACCAACAAGAACCTTGAATGGAACGACTATAGGAACGACATTCGGAGTAGCATATAGTGCTCAAGCAGAGAAGGTGTTTGTAGCCGCATTTCTTAAACGTCATTGTGGTTTAGGTACAATGGGTTCTGGTGGAATTTATATGCTTGAACCGACTGCAAGTTCTTTCAATGTAACTAGTTTTTATAACATGGATGCAAATGGTCATCGTACAAGAGCATCTTCGGGCACCTACGGTAGCGGGTCCAGTTATAGCATTGCATCAAATGAAGTTGTTACCTATCTTGGGTCAACGGATTCAGAATCTGGAGATAATGTAGGACTAGGCATAATAGGCTCAAATTCAAACCGTGGTTTGTCTTCGGGCATAACGGCAACATCCTATGACCCTGCCGCATTTGATCAAGTTGGTAAAGTTGGTCTTGGTGGCATTACCATTAGTGATGATGGAAAGTACCTTTATACGGTAAATCTGTATAACAGAAAAGTCTACAGACTGACCTTGAATGATGCAGCTAATCCCACATCTGTTACGGCAGTAAGTAGTTTCAGCCTCCCTTCGGTTTCTGTAACTAACGGTGTTTTACGACCGTTTGGAATTAAATTTTATAGAAACAAGGTGTACGTAGGTGCAGTATCTACTGCTGAGAATGGAGGCAGTGTTACTGATATGGATGCATATGTGTTTGAACTTCAAAACCCGCTGTCTGGCAGTCCGTCTTTTAATGGCACCGCAGTCTTGACTGTAGATCTTAATTACACCAAGGGTAGACCAATGAGTTGGACGGGATCTTCTGTCGGAAATAGATGGTATCCATGGACCAATAATTCTGATGACATTCTTATTCCTGCGACTAATGAAGGGACGTATCCGACGCCTATATTGTCGGATATAGATTTCACAGATAGAGGCGATATGCTCTTGGACTTTATGGACCGCTCTGGCCATCAATGGGGCTGGCAAAACAGGAGGCATCTTAGTTCGGTTACAACTGAAATTTCATATGCAATTGGCGGTGATTTACTGATCGCCGGTCATAATTCTAGCACCAACACGTATTCTCTCGAGAATGACGGGGATGTTACGTCTATCAACGGTCAATCCTTATCCAGCGGTTCATCCAATAGTCAAGGCGTAGGAGGTTCTGAATTTTTTAAAGGTGAGTTTTATTCTACAAGTCATGAAGAAACTTCTCAAGGTGGTGTCGCTGTCGTGCCTGGAAGTGGAGAAGTAGTGGCGACAGTAATGGATCCAGACAGAATATGGTCTGCCGGTACGCTCAAATTTGACATAGATGATGGTTCTAAAGTTACTAATTCAGAATATGAATTGTACTACACCACATCTGGAAGTAACAATACATTTGGAAAATCAAACGGTCTAGGCGATATAGAAGTATTAAAAGAAGAAGCACCAGTAGGTCTTGGTAATAGAGTATGGATGGATACGGATAAAGATGGAATACAGGATGCTGGAGAAGCCGGGATAGCAGGTGTAAGTTTGATTATATGTTCTTATGGACCAGATAACATGCCGGGTACGGATGATGATGTTGCTCTCGATAGTGTAATCACGGATGCTGATGGTAATTATTATTTCACGTCACAGTCGGGCACTGATGTTACTGGTGTAACATATGGAGTAGACTTAGATCCTGACTCTTCCTACGCCATAAAAGTGAGTTCGCTCGATTGGAGTGTTTCGTCGAAAGTAGGAACAGGAGATTTAGATGGGTATGCACTAACTACTTCGGATGCTTTAGTAGTAGGAATGGTCGATGCCAGTGACAATGATGCTAGTCTGAGTGCTGATGATATTGTTTATCTAAGCGTCACATTAGGCGAAGCAGGGTCCAATGACTATTCACTAGATTTTGGATTTAAGGAGTATGAGATCAAAATCGGAAACTATGTCTGGGTAGATGCAGATGGAGATGGTATACAAGATGCAGGAGAATCACCAATAGCAGGAGTGGAAGTATTGTTGTATGACAATGCTGGAAACCCACTTACTTCAGGAGGTTCTTCAGGTTCATGTGATACTG
>JBMYYN010000308.1:0-2799 GCA_049609445.1 Bacteroidia bacterium
ATCTTTGGGAGTACTAATAAAAAATACACACTAAAAAAGGCGACCATATGGTCGCCTTTTTTTATGGTCTAAATCTATTAATCTTCTACTAACACTTCTTAAATACTACGGCAACCCCCTGCCCTACTCCTATACACATAGTAGCAAGAGCATATTTAGCATTATCACGTCTCTTTAATTCGTGTAAAAGTGTACTTGTAATCCTTGCACCTGAAGCTCCAAGTGGATGCCCTATTGCTATCGATCCTCCGTTTACATTGATGATATCTGGGTTTAAGTCTAAATCTCTAACACAGGCTATAGCTTGTGCTGCAAATGCCTCATTCAGTTCTATTAGATCTAAGTCCTTAGTTTTGATTCCAGCTCTCTTTAATGCTTTCCGTGTAGCAGGAACTGGACCAACTCCCATAATGTCAGGGTGCACACCTGCAGCAGCACTTGAAACAACTTCTGCAATTGGTTCTAAATTATATCTTTTCAAAGCATCTTCTGAGACAATAAGTAATGCAGCCGCTCCATCGTTTACGCCTGAAGCATTGCCTGCAGTTACCGACCCATCTTTTTTAAATGCTGGTCTTAAACTAGATAGCTTTTCAATTGAACTCAATCTCGGATGTTCATCTGAATCAAAAACAATATCGTCCATTCTACGCTGTGGTACAGATATTGGAACAATCTCGTCATTAAATTTACCTAGAGCATTTGCTTCACTGTACTTAACCTGAGTGTTATGAGCAAATACGTCTTGCTCTTCCCTCGTGATTCCATACTTCTCTACTACATTTTCGGCTGTATTCCCCATAGGGTAAGGAAAATACATGTCAGATAGTCTTGGGTTAATGAATCTCCAGCCTATGGATGTATCATATACCTTATTGCTTCTACTGTATGCTGACTCCGCCTTAGGCATAACAAAAGGAGCTCGTGACATACTCTCAACGCCTCCGGCAATAAACATCTCCCCGTAACCGACTGCGATGTTCTTAGAAACGTCGGCTATAGCTTGTAGACTACTAGCACACAATCTATTGATGGTCAATCCTGGAACCGTAACTGGTAACCCTGCCATCAACAAGCTCATTCTAGCAACATTCCGATTATCCTCTCCTGCTTGATTTGCAGCACCTAAAACTACGTCCTCTATCTCATTTACATCTATGGATGGATTTCTTTCAACCAATGCTTTGATCACATCAGCAGCCAAATCATCAGGTCTTACTGATGCAAGTGTTCCTCCAAATTTACCCACCGCTGATCTTGCGGCATCTACTACGTAAGCTCTTTTCATAAAGACACAAAGGTATTAAAACTAATAAGATATGAGGTTCAAACCTCGTCATCAGACAACAAAGAAAATGCTATGGACTTATCCATTTTTATGGGCAATTTTATCTGAATATACTAACAAAGTACTTCTACCAATTCGCATAAAATGTACTTTTGCATTGAAATGATTCAAAGACCACAGACACTTTTTTTTATTGCAGTTACTGCCATTTGTATTATGATGATGTTTTCAGATACGGTTTTCTATAACTCCACAAATCCAGCTACAGGAGAGCAATTTGCGGTAGAATACGACGAAACGGGCATTATGGCATCTGATGGTGAATCAAAAGAAAAAAATACATGGATCTTTTCGTTCATAGCCGCAATCGGAATCCTTAGTGTGGTATCTGTTCTGATGTTTAAGAACAGGAAACTTCAATTGCTTCTTTCATCATTTAATTATCTCTTTATTCTAGGATTAATAGTTATGATGTATATGTATTCTATTCATATGGACTACTTTGAAGGTGCAGGAGATTCTTCGTTTACGTTTTACGCTATTCTGCCAATGGCACTTATAATATTAAACTACCTTGGTGCTAAAGGTGTTAGAAAAGACGAACAATTGATACGCTCGATGGATAGACTAAGATAATATTGAAAGTACTTGACGTTCATAACTTCAGCGTAAAATTTAAACTAAAGAATAATGACTATGTAGAAGTAGTCAAAAGCATAAATTTTAAGATCAACCAAGGAGAAATCCTTGGACTAATAGGTGAAAGCGGAAGTGGCAAGTCAGTCACCTCTCAAGCTATTACACAACTTATCGATGGAGCTATAGCTACTGGCGAGGTGGTTTTTCGGCACGAAGAATCTAGTATTAATTTATTATCTAGTACTCCGACTGAATTAAGAGATATACGAAAAAAACATATCTCATATATATTTCAAGAGCCAATGACGGCTCTTAATCCATTAATCCCTTGTGGTAAACAAATTTTAGAAAGCTCGGATGATAAGTCCACAGAGCATCTCAATGGTTTACTTGAGAAAGTTGAACTATATGACCATCAACGTGTATCAGATAGTTACCCTCACGAATTAAGTGGTGGACAACGTCAAAGAATCATGATTGCCATGGCCCTAGCTAAGAATCCAACTCTACTAATAGCTGATGAACCTACCACTGCACTAGATATCGCAGTTCAAACTGAAATCCTATTGCTACTAAAAAAACTCTGTAAATCTACGAGTTTAAGCATCTTATTCATCACCCATGATCTACTCTCTCTTGAAGGATTTGCCGATAAAATAGCTGTGATGTATCACGGTGAAATAGTCGAATTTGACGATAGTTCTAAAATATTAGAACAGCCATCCCATCCATATTCCAAAGCTCTTATAGAAAGTAGAGCAACTTACGATAAACGCGGAAAAGTTCTTGCAGAAATTGATGACCTCTTGGATGTAACTGACGGACAGCTCTCATACGTTGACAAACCCACCACCATTCTATCAAAACAAGAA
>JBMYYN010000309.1:0-2783 GCA_049609445.1 Bacteroidia bacterium
TTTTAAATTTTTCTTTTTAAAACTGTTAAAATTATCTATCGAAGCAGGAAGTAAATTATTTGCTTCTAACTGTGCTTCTTGTCACGCTATCAACAATAAAGTAGTTGGTCCTCCTCTTGCTGGTTTGATAGACAAATATGATGAAGATTATGAATGGATTTTAGCCTGGATTAAGAACAACGGTAAGTTGAGAAAATCTGGTGACGAAAGAGCTAACGCAATTTTCGATGAATACAATGGTCTAGATATGACTGTTTTCGAAAACCTTAGTGATGAGGAAATCACTTCAATTTTGATGTGGGTAGAAAACGGTGGCGATGGCATGAAAGCTGAAGCTCCAGTAGAAGCAGCTGCTCCAGTCGTAAGTGAATCTATGTTCAGTAATATTAACTGGGCTTTAGTAGTATTGTTTATCTTAATATCCGCAATTGTTCTGTTGATATTCGGAATTTTGGAATTAATCTCAAACGTTACGGGTCGTGAAATCATCAATTGGAACAATATCAATGCATATATGATGTTGATTTTCTTAATTGGTTTCTTTGGTCTGGTTATTTATGAGTATAACATACACTCACAATATCTATTACCTGAATCAGCTTCTGAGCACGGTATAGAAATGGATAAAATGATGAATTGGACTTGGATGGCAACTCTTCCTGTATTTTTCATCACTCAGTTTTTACTATTCGTTTTCTCTTTCAAGTACAGACAAAAACCTGGGAGAAAAGCATACTTCTTATCACACAATGATAGACTGGAGTATATATGGACTTTGATTCCAGCGGTAGTATTGGCAATTTTGGTTTCAGGAGGGTTCAGAATGTGGAATAAGATTCTAAGATCTGATACAGCTGATGAAGCTCAACAAATAGAAGTATTCGCATATCAATTTGGTTGGAATGCAAGATATCCAGGAGCAGATGGTGAATTAGGAAAAGCTAACTACAACCTGATCAATGGTACTAATCCATTAGGAGTTGCTAATAGAGAGCACGCTACTGCACTTATAGAAGAACTAAAAGAAGACATCGTATCTTTAGAAGAAGGAATTACGAGACTAGGTAAAGAAGAAGCTGCATTAAGATCTGTATTAGGAGGAAAAGTTGGTGATGAGCGAAAAGCACATCTTTCCAAAATAAACGCCTATGCATCAGGAGATAAAAAGCACGATTTAGAATTAACGATTAGAGCTCGTCACACTCAAATCGAAAGGTTGGAAAGAGCATTAGCCGTAAAAGACGGAAGTATGTTTGATGGATTTGGCGATGATGATGTTGTTGTTAAAGAAATACACATTGTCAAAGACAAGCCAGTGAGACTTAGATTCAGAGCTAGAGATGTGATTCACTCTGCTTACCTTCCTTACTTCAGAACACAAATGAATGTTGTTCCTGGTCTACCTACCGAGTTTACATTTACACCCATAAAGTCTACTGCTGATATGCAAGAGATAAAAGGAAATCCTTCTTTTGAGTACTACTTAGTGTGTAACAAAATATGTGGAAATGCTCACTTTAACATGAAAATGAAAGTAGTAGTAGAAGATCAAGCATCTTATGACAAATGGATTAAAGAACAATCTCTTTTGTTTTTAGATGCCCCAAGACAAACGTCTAGAGTAGCTAAATTAGAATCGACTGAAAATCAAGCCATTAATTAATCAATTACCAAAACTAGAAAAATGAGCACAGCAACAGCACATACGGATCATCATCACCATGAGGAGTCATTCATATCGAAGTATATCTTCAGTATGGATCACAAGATGATATCTAAGCAATTTTTAATAACAGGTATTATAATGGGTATTATAGGAATGGCAATGTCAGTTGCATTCCGTTTGCAGCTTGCATACCCTGACACGAGTTTTCCTATACTAGAATGGTTCTTTGGTAGCAAATGGGCTCCAGATGGTATTTTGGATGCAGGATACTATATGGCCTTAGTTACTATGCACGGTACCATTATGGTATTTTATGTATTGACAGCAGGTTTGAGTGGTACGTTTGCTAATTTATTATTACCATTACAAATAGGAGCTAGAGATATGGCATCTCCATTTATGAATATGCTATCGTACTGGTTCTTCTTCTTAAGTAGTGTAGTTCTTTTATCTTCTCTATTTGTAGAGACTGGGCCTGCTTCTGGAGGTTGGACTATCTACCCACCGCTTAGTGCATTGCCTAAGGCTATGCCAGGATCAGGAATGGGGATGACTTTATGGTTAGTTGCTATTGTACTTTTTATTGCTTCTTCTCTTTTAGGAGGTATCAATTATATCAGTACTGTTCTAAACATGAGAACTAAAGGTATGGCAATGAATAGATTACCTCTTACGGTATGGGCGTTATTCCTTACAGCTGTATTAGGTCTTTTATCTTTCCCAGTTTTATTGGGTGGAGGATTACTATTGCTGTTTGATAGAGGATTTGGAACTAGTTTCTACCTTTCTGATATTTACTTAGGTTCAGCAGGTGCTCTAGAGCACACTGGTGGTAGCCCTATCCTATTCCAGCACTTATTCTGGTTCTTAGGTCACCCTGAGGTTTATATTATCATTATGCCAGCACTTGGTATTACTTCTGAAGTAATCGCTGTAAACTCACGTAAACCAATATTTGGATACACTGCGATGGTTATCTCTTTGTTAGGTATATCTTTCCTTTCATTTATTGTATGGGGACACCACATGTTTATCACAGGTATGAATCCATTACTTGGTGCAGTATTCTTGGTAACTACTTTGATTATCGCAGTCCCTTCTGCAGTTAAGACTTTCA
>JBMYYN010000310.1:0-2766 GCA_049609445.1 Bacteroidia bacterium
GATGTTACCTAATCTATAGCTGATAGCAACGTAAGTTTTTAAAAATGAAACTAAATAAGTAAATTTGGCAAAAATTAGATCTATCATGGTTTGGTATGGGTTACTATGAGCTTATATAAAATCAATGATTTATTTGAAGTTTACTATTACTACTACAAAGAATCTAGCAAATCATTTTGTGTGTCGTTCTGTGCGTAATAGGTTAATGTATGTATAAGAACAGGTTTTATATTATAAGAATCATCGGCAGTCAAGATTGGCTGTACAGATTTTATATTCTTGCTTTTTGTTTAGCAAGTTTTGTTCCTTATATACAAGGTCAAAACAGTTCAGGTGAAGGGAATGTTTATGTACATCCCAAAGGAGAATTTGCAATTCATGCAGAGTATGATTTTTCGTTACTAGGTCAAATAGAAACCAGTAGAGGGACGGATGGTTCGGATTCTAATGGTTACGTTAGTTTTGCTTCTTCTGGTTCTTGGGAGGGAGCTACTGATGCAGCACATGTTGATGGATACGTAAAAAACTATGGATCATCTGCTTTCGTTTTTCCGTTAGGTGATGATGGAGCTTATAGGCCAATGGTAGTTGATGGCTCTGCTAATGCTAACGCATCTTATTTTGCAAGTGCACCGAGTTCAGGTGTTCTTCCATCAGGAACTTATCCTTCTACATCTTTTGGAAGCGGATTAGATTCTATAAGTGGAGTCGAGTATTGGGATGTCAATGGTGCAAATGCCACACGCATAACCTTAACTTGGAATACTGCCAGTGGAGTGAAAGATCTTACTGATAGTGTGCTGACTAATTTGGTTATAGTGGGATGGAATAGTATTTCAAACGAGTGGGAAGAAATAGCTTCGACTATAGGATTGCAACTTTCTAGTACAGGAAGTACACCAGCTTATTCAGGCACAAGTACGCTAAGCACAGGAAGCATCACGACGGATGATGCTATTATTCCAGATTCGTATGAGGTCTATACTTTGGGTGCTAAGGATGGTTTGTTTTGTTTAAATCCCAAAGCGTACTTGCAAGGGGCACTCCTGTTATCTGCAACAAGCACTATGACTGATGATCTTAGATCTGCCGGAGAAATTCCATTGAGCGAACCTTACAGTGCATTGTCTAGTTTTACTCATGTCGGTAATGGCGGAGGTGAGACTACGAGTGCACCAGTAATAAGTGTCACAGGTAGCGATGCTATTGTTGATTGGGTTTTTATTGAACTAAGAGATACGAATGATAATACTGTCGTTCAAGAGACGGCTTCAGCTTTGATTCAAAGGGATGGAGATATAGTAAGTGCTGAAGATGGGGCCAGTCCTGTTTGTTTTGTGAATCCCGTAAGCGATTCTGTTTATGTATCTGTTCGTCATAGAAATCATATAGGAGTAATGGCTGCAGATCCGGTACAACTTACACCTTCTGGAAAGGCTTTAGATTTTAGTTCGGTCAGCTTATATGGAAGTGCATTCTCTACAATAACTGTGAATGGTGTATCAGCACTTTGGGTTGGGAATACCAACCTGGATGACAGAGTCAAGTACTCAGGAAGTGTAAATGATTTTGCAGCTATAGAAGACACAATTGTTAATCATCCTTCCAATTTTTTTAAGGCTACTACCTATACTTTTAATGGCTATGAGCTTTATGATTTGAATATGGACGGGGAGATAAAATCAAGCGGTAGTAATAATGATGCTGCAATTTTGAGGGATAATATTTTGAATTCTCCGTGTGGAAACTTCTTTAATTCGACAACTTTTTCAATAATAGAACAACTGCCGTAATATGAGATATATAAACATACTAATTGCTGCCGTTTTAGTGTTCTGCATAGGAACTTCTTACGGACAAAATGCTCAAGCAGGTGTTCAATATCGTATCGAAAAAATAGGAGCATTGAAGTACGCAGTCCTATTGGATTTACCTGCCGACTTAACCTTTACTGATTGCAAATGGTCCAATTGCCAAATCGGAGTCTTGGTTACAGATAGTACCAGTATTTCGTCTACTAACAAGCAGGGTGCTTGGACACAAGGAAGCACTTTTGATAGTGCTACATTGACAGGAGCTTGTAGTCAAAATGCACCTGACATGTATTCTTTGACACTATTTCAGCAGAGTCCTGATATTAGCTTAGGGAATTGTACTTCTGGTTGTATAGATACCTTGTTTTTTATAACAGCCTCTGTTGCTCTAGATACAGGAGAGATTAGATTGCTGGATGGCTCTACTTCTGGTTCTACAACTTTGGATGATTGTTTAGGAACATCTCCATACTTTACAAACAATTCTGGAGATTTAGACCCAGATGGACCTGGAGGGGCTACTACTTTTACTTGGGATGTGCCAAGTGCAGGAAACACTCTTGCCGTGCCGGTCGAACTAGTGGATTTGGAAGCTGTATGGGAAGGGGAGCACGGATTACTAACCTGGTCTACTGCGATGGAGTTAAATAATGATTACTTTGAAATACTACGTAGCATAGATGGTGAGGCTTATGAAGTGGTTGGTAGAGTAGATAGCAAAGCAGATGGAGGGAATTCTCTAAGTCTGTTGGATTATGAATTCGTTGATTTTAAAATTCGCTCGCGTACTGAACGCATCGTGTCCTATCAGTTAATACAACATGATTTTAATGGTGAGATTCAGACATACAATGCTCACCTCAAGAATCAAAATCCTGTTTTGGATGATACTTGGAAGTTGTATCCAACACTTGCTCAGAACACTGTGTTTGTTAAGATATTGGGAAGTAGT
>JBMYYN010000311.1:0-2755 GCA_049609445.1 Bacteroidia bacterium
AAAGAGACAAATCTGCCCTACTTCTACCCTACCTAAACTATGATATATGTGCATACAACTTAGTTCATACTTTGCAAAAATTTCTTCTCGTATCACATCTAACTCATTGATAGCCATCTCTTCATAAGCAGAATAGTCTATAGCGACTACTTCAGATTCTCCTATTTTGTCTGCTCTCACCTGCCCTAAAAAAATCTCATGAGCACCTATACCCGTTTTGTGTTGATGGTGCTCTATGGACTCTGCTATGTACATAGGTGTAATGGCTCCTTGTTTGAAAGGATTTTTCTTCTTTCTTATCTTCTTTTCAGTCATTTTATTTTCAATTATTCATTCCTCTTCTAAGATCAAATGCATTGTATCCATCTTGGATTAACTCTTTCAGTATCTTTAAACTCGTATTTCCTCTATTACAAAACAATAAAACCTCCTTATCTCTATGAATTTCTCGTTTCCATACATTGATTTTTCCAGCATCTACTTCCAATGCTGAGTGAACAGCTGCTTCATTCTTTAAGTGCCTTAGGTCTACTACTATAGAATCTTTGGATTGTGCTCTGAGCAGAAATTCTGTTTTACTCAAACGTCTGCTTTCGATGGAGTCCTTATTAAAATTACGTTTCAAAGCCTCCGTGACTTGAAGCTCATTCCTCTTTACAGTTACTAGCTGCATACCTCCAGAAAATGCATCATAAATGCCTATTTTGTCTGCTAATACTCCATCTAAACCTGCCGCTATTTTTAAAATTTCATTTGCTTGCATCGTCCCAATGATGCCTGGTAGTACAGACCATACTCCTATGTCACTGCAATTTTGAGGTTCACTCTTTGTCTGATTATTCGGAAAAATACACCTGTATGTTTTACTATTTTCGAAATTGTACACACCAAATTGGCCTTGAAAAGTATGTAAAGCTCCAAAAATGACAGGTTTTCCTAGCCTTACTGCTGCATCATTTATTAGATATTTAGTATCCATATTGTCCGTACAATCAGCTACAATATCATATCCCTCCATGACTTTCAGGATATTATCATCATTGATAAAGTAGTCATGTGTTTCTATATTCACTAACGGATTTAATACGCCTAACTTTTGACCGACCACGATGCATTTCGATTCACCTACATCTTTCAAAGAATACAGAAATTGACGCTGCAGGTTACTCTCAGAAACCACATCTCCATCGACAATTCCTACTCGTCCAATACCTGCAGAAACTATAGACTGCATGACAGGACAACCCAAACCACCTGCACCAATCACCAGCACAGATGTAGAAGAAAGATTTTTTTGTCCTTCTAACCCGACTTTATCCAGCTTAAGATGCCTGTTATACCGTTTAGATTCTTCCTGCATTATCCACCTGCAAATGGAGGTAACAGCACTACCTCATCTGTACTCTCTATTCTGCTAGTTTCTGAAACATATGATTGATTTACAGCTATTTGGTAAGACACATTGTTCAATTCACTGTATTCCTTTTCCAATATCTCTACCAAGTCTTTCTTACATAAGACCCGGTCGATATCTAACTCTATTTCAGACCTTCCAGTAAGGTCTTCTATTTGCCCAAAGCATTTTATTTTCAATCTCTTATCGTCCATTTTATTTACATCCAAATCAGCTTAAAACTAGCTAATATTAACACCACACCTAAAACATATTTAATTCTATCTCCTGATATCTTGACACTTCCAAAGTATCCTCCTAAGGCTCCTCCGATCACTGCAAACCCAACAAGAATCCAACTAGTGAGACTTGGAAAACTACCTGTATAAACTATTCCTGCCATTCCAGAGATGGAATTGACGAGAATAAAAAGTGCGGATACTGCGGCGGTCTCTTTCACTCCACCCCATCCTAACAACAGGATAACTGGACTCAAAATAATTCCACCACCTATGCCTATCATTCCAGAAAATAAACCTATCGACACTCCAATCAAAACCGCAAGCCATTGAACAACTTCTTTCTGCCTACTATCTTCAGGAGTACCAAATACTCCCAGAATTCTGAGGACAGCGATGATCAGAAAGACACCTAGTACCTGTTTGTAAATCGTGGGGTCAAGACCTACCATTCCTCCAAAAAATGATGCAGGCACTGAACCAATCGCAAAAGGAACAAACAGTTTTGGGCTGAAAAAACCGTTTCTCCTGAAATAGAAAAAAGAAGCTCCTGAGACAAAGATATTTAGCAGTAATGCAGTGCTTCTCATATCCGCTACCGGAAAAGAAAAAAGAGCCATCAGTGCGAGATATCCGCTAGCACCTCCGTGACCTACGGCGGCATAGAAAAAAGCAACTAAAGGCAATAGAATTAATAAAGCTATACTGATAACCACCTCTAAAAGACTAAAAATTGTATTTCTTAAATTCTTCTTCGATTAGTCTCATGCAGTTTTCACTCAGCTTGCTATAGTTTTTCATCAACCGCATTCCCTCATCAGTGACAACTGCTCCGCCACCTCCCGCACCTCCAGATGTTTTAATCACTACTGGGGTTTGTGCTTCTAGATTCATGGTATTCACTTGATTCCAAGCCTTCTTATAGGACATTTTCAAGGAAGTTGCAGCTTTACGTATAGAGCCTGTTTCTTGAATAGCCTCTAATAACCTGACCTTACCCTTGCCCATCAGCGAACCATTATTTCCACTGATCCAAAATTTGAACTCTAATTTGGGATTTCTTGACATCGTACTTATGATGTCAAATATAACACCGTTATATCTTACTGAACCTAACGGGTAT
>JBMYYN010000312.1:0-2740 GCA_049609445.1 Bacteroidia bacterium
GACCTATCGGTTAGAGCTTTCAACTGTCTGCGTGCTGCTGAAATTAAAACGCTTGGCGATTTGGTTCAATATGATATTGCGGATTTATTGAAATTTAGAAATTTCGGTAAGAAATCATTAACTGAATTAGAAGATTTTGTAAAAGAAAAGGGATTAAACTTTGGTATGGATGTAGCGAAGTACAATCTTGAAGACGAATAATATTTAAGAAAAATGAGGCACGGGAAAAAATTTAATCATTTAGGAAGAAAGAAAGGGCATAGAGAAGCTATGCTTAGCAATATGGCTAACTCTCTTCTTACCCATAAGAGAATATTCACTACTACTGCTAAAGCTAAAGCTTTAAGAGTGTATGTAGAACCATTGATAACTAAGTCTAAAGACAATACTACTCATTCTAGAAGAATAGTATTTGGATACTTGCAAAGCAAAGAAGCAGTAAACGAATTGTTCACAGCAATTGCTCCTAAAGTAGCGGATAGACCAGGTGGTTATACAAGAATACTAAAGACTGGTAACAGACTTGGAGATAATGCTGATATGTGTATGATGGAACTAGTAGATTTCAATGAAGCAATGTTAGCTGCTAAAGATTCAAAATCTAAAGCTAAGTCTGGATCTAAGAGAACTCGTAGAGGTAAGAAAAACACTCCAGCGGCAGCAGCAGATCCAGCAAAGAGTGAAGCACCTACTTCTGATGATTTAACTAAGGTTGAGGGAATAGGTCCAAAGATGGCTGGTGTATTCAATGCTGCAGGTATCAATAGCTTTGCTGAATTAGCTGAGAAGTCAGCTGAGGACTTAAGAGCAATCTTAGATGCAGCTGAAGGTAATTTTGCTTCTCACGATCCTAAAACTTGGCCAGAGCAAGCTAAAATGGCTGCAGAAGGTAAGTGGGATGAGCTTAAGAAATGGCAAGACGAGTTAGACGGAGGTAAATAGTCTCAGAATAACTTTTAAAGAATAGAAAAGGGTGTTGAACATAGTTCAACACCCTTTTTCATTATAGGGATTTTTCTAGGGATTAAAGTTTATAAATGTCAGTTGGATTATCTATAATCATTGCCTTATTTCCTTTGACCACGATTGGACCTCTGATAAGATTGGGATTGTGCATAAGTAAGTTCGTCCAATCTCTTTTTTCGAAATCTCTTCCACGAATGTTTTCTTGGTAGTATGGAAGTGATTTGTCAAGTAGTTCTTTAGGGGATTTTTCTAGTTTAGATAATATGTTTTGCCAAATGGTCCCGGTTCCTTTTGTTATTGTAAGATTGACTGTGTTTATACTATTACTGATGGATTTAGCATAGGCTAGCACCTTTTTTGATTTGCTGCAATCAGACTTGTAGTAGACTTGAATTTCGAGATCGGTAGACTTGGTTTTGTGCATATATTTTTGGTTTAGATAAACTAAATATACCGATTTTGATTGACAAAGTCAAGTAGATGTTTTTATTGGCTTAATGGTGAGAGTGTTAGAGTTTAGCGTCCAAAGCAATGTTTTATATAGAAAAAATAGCCAATTACGATTAAGTAATTGGCTATTTAAAAGACGTATTTAACGTAATTCATTAAAGAGGTTTGTCTATATAAGGTTTACTTCCATGTGTCGCTCTCGATATGAAATTACTGCAAGCAAGTTCACTCGAACGAACAAAGGAATTACTTAAAATACCTAAAGTCTTGTCCAGCTTCTATGTTTAACAAGGAGTGGTACATCAATTGAATGCACTCTTCTATATCCTTGTAAGCAACTGTTTCTACTGTAGTGTGCATATATTTCAAAGGAAGCGAAATAAGGGCACTAGCTACTCCTATGTCGCTATATGCAAATGCGTCAGTGTCTGTGCCGGTACTTCTACTTGCAGCTTGACGCTGAATCTCAATTTTATTTTCCTTTGCAGTATCCACGATTAGTTTAAGTAAATTATTCTGTACAGCAGGTCCTGTGGTCACTGCAGGTCCTCCGCCACAGCGAGTATCTCCCTGTACTTTTTTATTGTACATTGGACTCTGAGTGTCGTGAGTAACATCTGTTACAATAGCTACATTTGGTTTCAGTCTTCGACTGATCATTTCCGCACCACGAAGTCCTATTTCTTCTTGGACAGCATTCACAACATATAGTGTGAATGGAAGTTCTTTTTTATGTTCTTTAAGTAATCGAGCTACTTCGGCTATCATAAAACCACCTCCACGGTTGTCAATAGCACGTGCCACTACATATTTCTTATTGAGCTCCATCATCTCAGCATCAAAAGTCACAACCGTTCCTACGTCGATACCCATGGCTAAAACTTCTTTTTTGTTAGCAGCTCCAACGTCAATGGTTAGATTTTTTAAGGATGGTTGTTCTTCTTTTGCTCGATTTCGAACGTGTATGGCAGGCCATCCAAAAACACCATCCACTTTTCCGTTTTCTGTATGTAGGTGCACTCTCATACTTGGAGCTATTTGATGATCACTTCCACCATTTCTGATTACATAGATATACCCTTTATCATCAATGTAGTTCACGTACCAAGCAATTTCATCAGCATGTGCTTCTATGACAACTTTGTAATCTTTCCCAGGATTGATAACACCAACTACGGAGCCATATGTGTCTACTTCGTATTCATCTATATATGGTTTGATATAGTCTAACCATACTTTTTGGCCTGGAGTTTCTTGTCCTACAGGAGAATTAGCATTTAAATATTCTCGTAAAAATTTTTTACTTTCTTTTCTCATTTGGGGC
>JBMYYN010000313.1:0-2728 GCA_049609445.1 Bacteroidia bacterium
CGAGCTGATTCATACAAAGAAAAGGCCGATCTTCTGATGGCCAATATGTGGCAGATAGAAAAGAGGCAAAAGGAAGTATGCCTGACTTCGTTTGATGGGAGTAGAGAAGTGAGCATTAAGCTTAAGGATAACCTCAGTCCTCAGCTAAATGCAGAACGATATTACCGCAAGGCAAAAAATGAGAGTAAGCAACGTGAGTTTGCCATGAAGCACTTAGCAGACTTACAAGATAAAGAGTACGCCAAGATAGAAGAGATAGCAGAGTTTGATGCCCTTGAGAGCTTCAAAGCAATAAAAAAAATAGCTGCTGCCACAGAAAACAAACTACAGATAAAACGTCCTTATAGAGAAATTTCTGTGGATGGATTTGAAATACGGGTAGGGAAGGGTGCTAAAGAAAATGATGAACTACTGCGAAATCATAGTTCAAAAACGGATTTATGGTTTCATGCCAAGGACGTAAGCGGAAGCCACGTTTTGCTACGTAACCCTGGCAAGAAGCAACTGTTGGCTTCCACGTTAGAGAAGGTTGCGGGAATAGCAGCATACTACTCCAGGGCCAAGAATGATACACTTGCAGCAGTCATTTATACGGACAGAAAGTACATTCGAAAACCTAAAGGAGCTAATCCAGGAATGGTCAAAGTAGATAAAGAAAAGGTTATCCTCGTCGAGCCGATTAACCCATCTCATTGATATACTACAGGTAATACATACATTTGAACCGTATGAAAAATAGTAAGTTAATATTATCAGGACTTGTTGCGGTGTTCGCACTAGTTTCTATTGGTTGTTCAGATGACGAAGGGAATGCACTTACTTCAGTGACATCTCCGCCAACTTCTATCAATGTTACTTTCTCTTCGAACGAGGAGGCGAAGATCGAGTTCGACCCAGCAGTAGCAAGTCAAAGTAAGTTTGATGTGAAGATGACAGACCAATTTGGTGAAGTAGCGGAAGTAAAAGACGCTGGAGGATCTTCTCCTATTATGGTGTCAGGTTTTCCTAAAGGAATGATCTATACAGTAGAAATGGCAGCGGGAACAGCTTCAGATATGGGTGATTATGGCGATAAAACTGAGCCAATGTTGGCGTCTGCTAAAGAAGATGTAAATAACATGGTTCGAATCGATATGCTCAATGCTATCAATGATGCTAGAGCAGAAACTAGAATGTGTGGAGGAGAGGAAATGCAAGCCGTAGCTCCTTTGAATTGGGACGATAAGCTAGAAACTGCAGCTCTAGTTCATACCGTGGATATGGCTGACAACAATTTCTTTGCACACACTAGTGCTACAGATAACAGTAGCCCAGGTGATAGAATCACTAAAGAAGGATATAATTGGTCGTACTACGGAGAGAATATTCATAAAGGATCGATGACCGCTCAAGCTGCCGTAGCGAGCTGGTTGACAAGTCCGCCACATTGTAAGAATATCATGAGTCCTAACTTCAAGGAGGTTGGAGCTGCCAATAAAGGTACGTACTGGACACAGAATTTTGGAAAATCAAGATAAGAAGATGTTCAATAGATATAAAAAAGGGGTTTAAACGAAAGTTTAAACCCCTTTTTATATTGTAAATTTACTCAGTTTAAAACTGACGAAGCCAGCTAATCATAGGTGCTGGAAAAGCATATACATTGTCTGGATCGTAATGTATCACTCCTGCAAGAGCTACTTGGAATGCCTTGGTATGAGATTGGTGGAATCGCATACCTGGCATTAGAAGTATGTTTACATTAACTCCTTGATTCACTACACTGCCTTTGCCTATTGTAAAGGTTTCATTCGTAAGCACCCTATCATTATTCTCATACCATACATTGACATCAAAGTCCGAATACTTTACGGTTTGGTATGGGTTTATAAATCCAAGGGCATCAAATATGAAACTAGCCTTTCTCCCAACTGGGGTTATACCTGAAAGGCCTACCACAGCAGAAACGGTTGTTCTATCTTCCTTGTAAAAGTAGGTGTTGTCATAACCATCTTCATATAATTTATCCCCCACAGCACGATACGCATTATAATTAGGCAAGAGATATGACGGCGATTCGAACCCCGGGTAGAAGTTGTAATCGTAGCTATACTTACGACCTATACCGTCATCGAACCAGTCTCCTGTACTTGCATAACTGATTCCACCTGATACACTTATGTTTTTTTGACCAGTTCCTTTGGTAGCAGTAAGCCAATGTAAACCAAAGAACCCTTGAGAATTCAATAGGTAGCCAGAAGAGCCTACTATTGATCCTAAAGCCACGCTAGTATTTTCTTCTTGGTAAAATGAATATTTAGCAGCTACAGCGATAGGACTAGCTATCCATGATGACATGACACCTAAGGATAAGTTGTCTTTTACTCCAAAATGAACTTCAGGACCATAAAGGTGTATGAGAGCATAGTTTTCTCCTTTTTTGATAGGAAGAGCATTAGTGGTGAAATATGCTCTGGTGGTAAATGGTCCAACATCTCTAAATTCTTGATATTCTTCCACAGTTCCATCTTCATTAACCGTAGTGGTTGTGTTTTCGATTTTTTTAATGGATTTTATATCTGATTTGGTGATGTATAATTTGCCAATGTTTATAGTCTCCAAAAGCAATTCTCGTCCGTCATCACTTATGATATGGCCATAAAATTCAGCACCGTCTGTTTTGGTTACGATATACAACTGTTTTGTCGAGTCTGATTTCCGACCAACTCAGCGTGATGGATATGGATAA
>JBMYYN010000314.1:0-2708 GCA_049609445.1 Bacteroidia bacterium
TATTTTAGATGGAAATAATTTAAGAATCTCAGAATTACCATTCCTCATTCATAAAGATCTTGTCCAATTCTTTTCGCATTAGCTTTACTGTTTTTTTTGACCTAACGAACGGTATATACACGAATATTAACCCATGAAAGGTTATAAAAAATAGAACACCTATAACAAAAAGAAACCTATTCACATCTGGACCACTAAATTTCCCCAATATCGCTAATATTAAAAACAGTAAATAACAGAATACCGAAAACATCGTTGTTGCAATATAAGCCGTTCGAAGACCTTGAACCTTGCAATCCACTATCAAGGAATTGCCCATTTCCTTATAGTTACAATATGCTTTTGGGATGTTTAGCTGAAATTCCATCCAATCTCGCCTCTTTTTCAATACAAAATGTTCGAACTCAAAATTGCCATAAAACATACTTTTATCGCATAAATACTTTGGCATAAGTATTAGGGGCTCTTTTTCAACTACCTTAAATATCGCAGACCCAAACTCTTCTTTTGTAATTGGCAGTTTATATCTAACTGAAAGTTGGAGTCCATTTCTGAGAGCAAACTTGTCAAACATTACGCCATTAATCCACTATACTTTCTCCGCTCCCATCCCAACTTCGTCGTTGATATAGGACCCATTTTCGCAGTACTGCTTCAATTCTGCTTCGATGAATTGAATAGCAAGTTCTTTATCAGATTGTGGATACAAGAAGTGCACATTGGCCCCTGCATCTAATGTAAAGCACCATTTCACTCCATCACTTTCTCGCTTTGCCCAGATAGCTTCTATTATCTTCAACGTATTGGGCTTCATTAGAATAAAATATGGGTTGCTACTCATCATAAGACTGTGCAGTGTCAGAGCCTCACTTTCTACCAAAGAAATGAAATCATCTAAGTTTCCATCTGACAGTATCTCTTTGAGCTTGGTCATGTTTTGTTGAGCCTGAGTAAATCTTGCATCTGCAAATGGATGATCGACAATGAGATTATGACCTACAGTGCTACTTACCGTCTTCTGTCCTTTGTGCACCAAAAGAATGGTGTCACAAAAATCCTTGAATACTGGAGCAATCTCTGAGTAACCTACTGCAAACCGATCACTACTTCCTTTGAAATCTGAATGCTCTCCCCAAACTCCCATCGGCCCAAAAAGTGACCTGCTCGCACTTCCACTTCCTAGTCTTGCTAGTTCTGATGCCACTTCCTTAAAATTCTCATCTTTCAACAGACCTTTCTGCACCGCTATATCACATATGCACAATGACAATGCACTCATACCACTAGCACTACTAGCTATTCCGCTGCTATGCGGAAAACTATTGCTCGTTTCTATGAAGTACTTTCCTTTCGTTACAAAAGGGAATATCGATGATATTCTTTTGAGAAACTGCTCAATCTTTGGAACAAAACTGGGTTCTTCATCACCTTCTAAATGAACCTTAATATGCAGTTCATCCATTTCTTCATAGGTCAATGTGGTAGTGGTAGCACAGTTGTTTAGGGTAAAACTAATAGAAGCATTTGCAGGGATCTGCACACCTTCTGGATTCTTTCCCCAATACTTAACCAGTGCTATATTACTTGGACTCTTCCAAGTGGAAATGTACTTGCTCATTTGTCTATATACAAAGGTATCAACACTTGAGAGACTACAAAGTATTGGTCTGAATGCTATTTTATCAATTCTTGGTATTTCAAGACTGTATGATACCCTTTGGATTTGAAGTATTCAGGCGTAGTATCATCTCCACAAGCGAGAATAAAATCTCCTCCCCATGCACCAAGTGATTTTATAGCAAATGGATAGTCGTCAAACAATCGATCTTTGACAGTAGGCAAATTCAAATGTGCTGAAATCAGTTTTTCGTGTTCTGTGATGCTTTGCTGAAAAACCTCAAAAGTGTCATCTTGAATCAAGCACTCTGTGATATCAGATATTTGTTGGATAAGGCACTCATCTGCTTCTTTCTCTCGATACGTTCTGATTCCTTCCCGGCTATTCTGTTTTTGATTCAAATGCACTAAAAAGAGCCTATCCATAAACGGAGGTGTATAGACAAAACCTTCCCACATTTCTGGGCTACGATACAATATATCACCGCCTAGCATTCCTATGGCAATGTCATAACCGCTACCACCAAAGCTAGCCTCAGAAAGTTCAAATGCATCTACTTCCGCCCACTTCGCTATATTACAGATCAATGTACTGCTGCTTCCTAAACCCCAATCGTTTGGAAAGTCCAAGTAAGTCCGGACCGTATAGCTTCCTCCATCTAAAAACCAAGGATTCCCTTCGCAGGCTTTATTGATGAGTGTGACCAAAGAATCGCTAACCGAATTGATGTTGCAAAGCACTGTGTCATTTAATCGGACAGTCCGACTCTGCTCAGTTCCACTTTCTACGATAAGAAACTCTTCTCTATACCATGTTTCTCCTTCGTTATCTATGCTATACCAAGTTAGCGTGTTTTCGCCTCCCGAATTTTCACGAAACTCTACATCCATCCGCTGCCCAAACTTAGTCGGTACGGCTAATGATAGTGCTCCGTCAAGGACCACATATTCACCAGTGAGGAGCAACTTTCCATGTGAAAAATACGATTGCACAGTGCGAAGTTATAGCTTAACTGTCAATCTCTCTGAAGTGGCTTCAAAAACTTCTCCCGATGTAGTGTAATACACAAAATGAAACTTATATAAACCGC
>JBMYYN010000315.1:0-2708 GCA_049609445.1 Bacteroidia bacterium
GTGGCAAACTCTCAGAAGGTGAAGATCGCACCATAGTGAACCCAAAGAAGTTATCTTGGGAGCGACAGATAGATTTATGTCAGCGATGTCACTTGCAAGGCCTGAATATTCTCAAAGACGGTAAGAAATTTACAGACTTTAAACCTGGGATGAAGCTCAGTGAGGTTTTTGAGATCTACTTGCCAAAGTTCAGTGGAAAATCTGACCGTTTTGACATGGCAAATCATTCTGAAAGGTTTCAGATGAGCCAATGCTTTATTCAAGGAAACAGTGAGTCACTTGATTTTACATGCATCTCTTGTCATAACCCACACATCAGTGTACAAATGACGCAGATAGACGTGTTTAATAGTACTTGTGCTAAGTGTCATACCAATAGGTCCGATTGTACTGAAGGTGAACTTGATAGGTCAGAGGTGGATGATAATTGTGTAAGCTGCCACATGCCTAAAAGTGGATCCGTAGATATACCGCATGTGAGTGTACACGATCATTACATTAGAGTTCCAAATAAAGTGAATGAAATGAAACCCAAAGGGGATTTAACTGGACTTTATGCTGTGAATAATGCTAAGCCTGAAGAGCATTATCAAATCAAGGCCTACCTAGAGTATTGGGAAAAGTTTGATAAAAATCCGTTCTTTATAAATGAAGCTGAGAAAATGCTTGAAGGGTCTAATGAAATCGGTTTACTACTTAAGTTCCATTATCTAAAGGAGCAATATGAAGAGGTGTTAAATCTGAAAGTAGATGAGAGCCAACTTGGAGGATGGGAGCTTTATATGCTTGGGGTGTCATATGCTAGGTTAGATAAGAGAAGTCAAGCTTTATTTTACTTAGATAAAGCCTTTGAAAAGGATCGGACTAGTCCGGTTATCGGTTTAGAATACTTGAAGCTTTTAGTCCTAGGTAAGAATGATACTAAGACTAGAGAATGTGCTTCTTATCTAGAAAATGAGTACCCAAATAATGGGCTTGTAATGAATCAAATAGCAAAGATGCATCTGCTAAACGCAGATTTGAATAAAGCTCAGATTTACCTAAAAAAATCTCTAAAATTTGAGCCAGATGACATGAGTGTTTGGCTTACTCATCTAAATTTTTATGCTCAAAAACGAGATAAAGAAAAATTCCTGTATTGGGCAAAAAAGATTTCTACTAAGGATGCAAATCAGCTCGATTCGAGTGAAATAAATGATTTGTTACAAAATATGTCGTAAATCATAAATGCGATGTATAAAACTATTGACTAAATACATTTCTTTTGCACTATGGCAATTATCATTACAGATGAATGTATAAACTGTGGAGCTTGCGAACCAGAATGTCCAAATACGGCAATCTATGAAGCTGGAGCAGAGTGGAAGGTAAGTGATGGAACTGGTGTGACTGGGAGCTACACTTTAGAAGGCGGAAACAGTATTTCTGTAGATGCAACTCAACAGCCTATTTCTGATGAAGTTTACTACATTGTTCCTGACAAGTGCACAGAATGCAAAGGGTTTCACGAAGAGCCACAATGTGCTGCTGTATGTCCTGTAGATTGCTGTATCCCAGACCCTGATAGAGAAGAGTCGGAGGAGTACCTACTTGAGCGTAAAGCTAAACTTCATATATAGTTTTATGGATAAAGGAATTTGTCATATTGCTCAGATTCCACTTCGAGGAGAACCTAGAAGTAGTGCAGAGATGGTGAGCCAATTACTCTTTGGTGAGACCTATTCTATACTTAGAACGGAAGGCGAATGGAGCCTTATCAAAATGGATTATGACGGATATGAAGGATGGCTAAGTGAATCTAGTATCTCGGAATATTCTTCTACTTCAAATAGAACAGTGCAGTCTGGCTTACTCTTGACCGATCTAAATGATATAGCTGGTGGAACGGTAATCAGTTCTATGGGTTCTGAACTAAATATAGTTGACGGTATGAATCACCGTTTATATGTACAGGATTTAGCTAAAAAATTCTTGGGAACCCCTTATTTATGGGGAGGACGCCACTTTAGTGGAATAGATTGTTCTGGCTTTGTTCAGATTATTTATAAAGTGATAGGAGTGGCTTTACCTAGAGACGCATCTCAACAACAAAAAGTAGGGAAACCTGTACCCTTCGATAATCTATTTGTAGGGGATTTGGTGTTTTTTGAAAAGAATGAACGTGTGATGCACGTTGGAATGATTATAGAAAAAGGCAAGATTATTCATTCTCATGGTAAGGTACGCATAGATACCTTAACAAAAGATGGAATTGTGAATTCAGATTCTGGCAAAAAAACACATTCGTATCACTCCGCTAAGCGTTTGAGATAATATTTGTCAGTTAGGCAAAATTTGCATTAATTGCACTCTATATGATTTTACAAAATTTGTATCGAAGATTTAATTGGTTCTGTCCTTTAATCATCTAATTTTTTAGAGATTATTAATTTTTTAGAGATTTTTTCATAAAAAAAACGATTTATAAGGAACATTTTTGAAGAGTAGAATTATCAAATGCCTATTATAACACTTACAACAGATTATGGTAACAAAGACTATTTTGCTGCTGCTTTGAAAGGAAATATCTTAAAGCAAAACAGTTCGGCTCATATTGTTGATGTTACTCACCAAATAAATCCATTTCAGATTGGAGAAGCGGCTTATATTCTTTCTAACGCCTATAAGCATTTTCCGAAAGGGTCTATTCATATTATTGATATAGATTC
>JBMYYN010000316.1:0-2704 GCA_049609445.1 Bacteroidia bacterium
TTTATTTCAAGCTTTATTGGGTCTTGATGGGAAGAGTTAGAGATTATGGAGATATAGAGAAGGCTAATGAATTGTACTATGATCTAGAAAACTATGTAGAACGGGTCAAAAAACAAGTGCCAGAAGACACGTACAAGTCGATGCAAGTAAGACTTTTGACTCATCAAGCTGTTTTAGCTTTGATTCAGAAAGACGTAGATAGAGGGCTAGAGATATGTGACCAAATCAAATCAATTTCAACAGTTATCAGAGATACCGGTCTCATAGTCGCCGGCTTATACCATCAGTGTGATTTTCTATTCCTACTCAATGACTTAGATGGATATATTGAAACAGCCGAAGAAGCTTATAAACTGAATACACAAGCTTCAGAAGATTCTGACTATATCTCAGGTATTAGAATAAATCTGGTTAATGCCTATTTGTTTAAAAGAACTAAGCCTGAGATGGTGAAACTAATTCTTAACGAATTGGAATCTGACCCTGGTACTTTGAAGCAAACGTATATACTTCATGTACAAAGCCTAAGTGTAAACCCGAAAGGTTCGGATGGTAGGCGGAAAGTGTTTGAAAAGTTTGGAGCCTCAGATATCATTGAATTTTGCTCGATCATATGGGAGAAGGGTAATAGCGAATTGTACAAAACTGACCAATTTAATCTGGTCAATGAAATTGCCAATCAGTTGAATATTAATGGTGAGTATAAGGAGTCAAATAAGTATTTTAGAATAAAATCTGGACTACAGGAAGAGTTGTATAATACACAGCTGTCCGAGGAATTATTGAAGCTAAATACCAAGTTGGAGGTGCGTGAGAAGGAGCTAGAGTTGCAGAAAATAAAATCAAACTCTCAACGTAACTATTTAATCCTAAGCGGAGTAGGTTTGTTGGTATTGCTTCTCTTGTTATTCTTTTATCTCAAATATCAAAAAGGCAAAAGACAGAAAGCGAAAATAGAAGATTACAATGCTCAACTTACTGAAATCAGTAAAGTAAAGAATAGATTCTTTACAAATATCGCACATGAGTTGAGAACCCCGATCACCTTACTGATGGGTCCATTGGAGTTCGTTCAAAGTAGAAACAACGACCTGTCTAGAGAATCAAAAATGATGGTGGATTTAGCTTATGAAAATGCTACCAAGCTCAGCACTAAAGTAGACGAGATTCTTGAGCTTTCAAATTTGGAAAACAATAGAATACGCATTTCTCCAATGAGGATTAATCTAAAAGATTTCTTCAACGGTATATATACTCTTTACAAAGCAAGTGCAGAGTTTAAAGGGCTTGGTATGAAGTTGGATTATGACGATGATTCAGATAGTCTTTTTATAACGGATGAAAAACATCTAGAGACAATAGTAACCAATGTACTGTCTAATGCTCTGAAGCATGCACCAGACCATTCAGAAATAGAATTGAAAGTTAGTAGGAGGTCAGGAGTCCTTAGTGTTGGCGTTTCAGATAGAGGAGGGAAACTTACGCCAAAGCAACAAAGTAAAATATTTGATTCTTTCTTTCAAACGGAACGCGGTCAAGAAGTCGGTGGATTTGGTATCGGATTAGCTCTATCTAAGCAGCTTGCTCTTATTCTAAATGGAGATATAGAAGTGGACGTAGCCAAAGATGTACGTACAACCTTTACATTAATAATTCCAGAACTGGAGATCGTCAATGAATCTCAGGAAGTGGAAGAGACATCAGAAGGATTCACTCCAGTTGCTGACATTGATTTTGCTAGTCAGCCTACAGTTCTCATCGTTGAAGATAAAGTGGAAATGAGGGCTTACCTCAGGCAGATTTTGAAATCAGATTTTAAACTGTTGGAAACTGATGATGGTGCGGAGGTTATGGATATTCTAGAGTACAATGCTGTAGACGCTATAGTGTGTGATCTGATGATGCCTAAAATGAGAGGAGAGGACATCGTAGAACTCGTCAAAGCTGACCCGTCGACTAAAGGTATCCCTATTCTCATTTTGAGTGCAAAAGACAATTTAGATGCCAAGCTAGAATTGTTCGAACGAGGTGTTGCAGATTTTATCACTAAACCATTTTCTTCACAGGAGTTGATAGCAAGACTTCACAGGTCTTTGGTGATGGAGAGAAAACCACAGGATAAAGTAGATGATTTTACTTACTCAAATGCAGACGACTTATGGTTGAACAAAGTAAAGGATTATGTTACTCAAAATGTTTCTAACTCTAGTTTGAAGGTCTCAGATATCGCAGATAATGTGGGCATGGTAGAACGAACATTTAGGAGAAAACTAAAAAGTCTAACGGGGCATTCTCCTTTAGATTTTGTCAAAGAAATTAGACTAAATCATGCCTATAATTTGCTTAAAAATAATTCGCATCAAACTGTAAAAGAGGTTGCTCACGCTTCTGGATTCAATCGATCAGATTTCTTTACAAAAGAGTTTAAGAAACGGTTTGGCAAGGTTCCAAAGGACATTGTTTAGGATATTGGCCGAATAGTGGTTCTTTTTGTCTGAAATATGTATTTAGGTTTATGCAACTTTGAACGGTTTATAAATCAAACTACTAAATTCGAAGCTACTAGCTATCTTTATTTATTGACTATCTACCAAAACGGGTAGATAGTCAATTTTTTTTAGTTACTCCTACTAACCTCTCTCCAAGTTCCGTTGCCTAATGAAACAAGTGTCAGCGAGCCATTAATTTTAGCATCGAAATCTGC
>JBMYYN010000317.1:0-2690 GCA_049609445.1 Bacteroidia bacterium
CTACTCATTCAAAGGTCAAAGTTAATTTGTTTTTGAATTAATCTAAAATAAAAATGCCCCAACTGTAAAGTTGAGGCATTTAAGATTATTTTGATTTTAAGACTAAGCTCCTAATTGGAATCTTGTGAAGGCTTTAACCTTAAGGTCTGGATTAACAGACTTTAAGAATGCTTCTACGTTCATAGAACCATCTTTCACATATGATTGAGCTAACAAAGTGTTGTCCTTGTAGTAACGTTGAAGTTTACCATTTGCAATCTTATCAAGCATAGCTTCTGGTTTCCCTTCTTGTTCAGCTATTTCTCTTCCGATTTTGAACTCTTTGTCTTTAACTTCTTGTGGAACTGCATCTGCATCTACTGCTACAGGATTCATAGCTGCAATTTGCATAGCTAAATCTTTCCCTGCTTCTATAGCTGCATCTTCAGCAGAGTTAAGTGCTACAAGTACACCAATACGGTTTGCACCGTGATTGTATGCAGCAACACCTTCTGATGCCATAAGAGCATAGTTTGAGATTTCAATTTTCTCTCCGATAACTGCTGTTTTGTCCACGCATATCTCTCCTAGAGTTTTACCTTCCCACGGTGAAGCTAGTAATGCATCTTTATCAGCAATTTTATTTTCTAGAGCGTAATCCGCAACACTGTTCGCAAACGATGAAAAGTCATCATTCTTAGCAACGAAGTCAGTTTCACAGTTTACCTCAACCACGATCCCGTAGCTATTGTCTCCTACAGATTTTGCTATAGATAAACCTTCTGAAGCTTCTCTATCTGCTCTCTTAGCAGCTTTAGCAGCTCCTTTTTTTCTAAGGATATCTACTGCACCATCAATATCTCCGTTAGACTCTTGCAATGCTTTTTTGCAATCCATCATACCGGCACCTGTCATTTGTCTTAGTTTGTTTACTAAAGACGCTGTAATAGTTGTCATTCTTCTATTAGTTATGAAATGTGTTTTTTATTAAATTTTCGACTAAGCTTCTTTTGCTGCCTCTTCTTTATCAGCTTTAGCTGATTCAATTTTAGCATCGTTTTCTTCTTTGTCTTTTTTAGCTTGCTCTTTTGCACGAGCTCTTTCCTGTAAACCACCTGCGATAGCATCAGTTACTTCATTGATTAGTATGTGAAGTGATTTTGCTGAATCATCGTTTCCTGGTATTGGGAAATCAACTTTAGTAGGATCAGAGTTTGTATCTACGATAGCAAAGATTGGGATATTAAGCTTTTGAGCTTCTTTAACCGCAATGTGCTCTCTCTTGATATCAACGATGAATAATGCTGCAGGCAGTCTATTCAAGTCTTCGATACCACCAAGAACTCTGTTTAACTTCTCTTGCTCACGAGTCTTCATCAAACGCTCCTTCTTGTTCATGTTTTCGAAGGTGCCATCAGTTTTCATTTTCTCGATAGCTTGCATTTTCTTGATAGACTTACGAACAGTAGCAAAGTTTGTTAGCATACCTCCTAACCATCTTTGGCTGGCATATGGCATGTTTACTTTCTTAGCACTCTCTTCTACAAGTTCCTTAGCTTGTTTTTTAGTAGCTACGTACATTACTTTACGTCCTGTACGAGCGATATTAGCTATCGCACTTTTAGCTTCTTCAAGCTTAGCTGAAGTCTTGTTTAAATCTATAATGTGGATTCCATTTTGCTCCATAAAGATATATGGTGCCATTTTTGGATTCCATTTGCTGGTAAGGTGTCCAAAGTGAACTCCAGCTTCTAATAATTGTTCTGTACTTACTGCCATGGTATTAACGCTTACTGAATTGTGTTTTCTTTCTTGCTTTTGGTTGACCTGGTTTCTTACGCTCAACGGCACGAGAATCTCTAGTCATAAGACCTTTTGCTCTTAGTGCTGGTTTCATCTCTGGATCAAGCTCTACTAGTGCTCTTGCGATTGCAAGTTTGATAGCATCTGCTTGTCCGGTAGTTCCACCACCATCTACGTTTACCTTTATGTCATACTTACCTTCTACATCACAAGTGAGTAGTGGCAAGTTAACATAGTACCTTGACTCTTGAGAAGCAAAGTACTGTTCCAACGGTCTATTGTTTACCGTGATAGTACCTTTACCTTCACTCATGTATACACGAGCTACTGATGATTTTCTTCTCCCTATTGTATTTATAACGTCCATATAATTAAATGTCTAATTTGGTTGGCTTTTGAGCCTCGTGTGGATGCTCACTACCTACATACACATTCATGTTTGTAAATAATTTACGCCCCAAACGGTTCTTTGGTAGCATACCTCTAACCCCTCTTTCGATAAGGTCGATTGGTTTTTTAGCTAGTAAATCCTTTGCCAAGATTACTCTACGGCCTCCAGGATATCCACTGAATGTTTGATACTCCTTAACGTCCATTTTGTTACCAGTCATGGTAATTTTTTCAGCGTTAATTACGATTACGTTGTCACCACAGTCCGCATGCGGAGTGTAATTTGTCTTGTTTTTGCCTCTAAGTACTTTAGCAACTTCAGAGCAAAAACGACCTAGCGTCTTACCTTCAGCGTCAGCTACAACCCACTGTTTGTCTACAGTTTTGCTGTTAGCTGAAATGGTTTTGTATGATAATGTATCCACAATAAAACTTTTATATTCTTAAAAATCGGGGTGCAAAAGTACCTTTTAACTAGAACTTTTCAAATATTTACGCTGAAAGATGGCCGAATTTGA
>JBMYYN010000318.1:0-2683 GCA_049609445.1 Bacteroidia bacterium
TTCGCTGCTTTTGATAACGTAATGTGGAAACTTGCAGATCAAGATACTGATGTTGATTCTCGCTTATTTAGCAGTGTACTCAGGAACCCAAAGCTTCAATGCATAGACAATGCTAAATCCGTATTCACACTAACAGGATTTTCAGGTAATACTAAACTAAAAACTAAGGTACAGCCAGTGCTTTTTGGGAGCAACTGGAAAAAAGCAAGAGTCAAATTCCAAGCTAAAATGGCAGATTACAAGGCTGAAGTAGCTGTACAAAAAGAAAAGAGAAAAAAAGTAGAACGTATGGCATCCGTTACACGAACCATTCAACTATCTAATTTCGGGACGTTCAATTTTGACCGTTTATACCATTTGAAACGAAAGATTCAGTTCAATGCACTTTTTTTCATCCCAGCAATAAAGAAGGTGTTCAAAAAAGGGTGGCTCATTCAAGGAAACGAAAAAATAGCTATCCCATACTCAAGAAGCGGTTTTTACAAATTCACTTTTGACCCTAAGGTGAGTAATACAGTCATAACATTTGATGAAGAAGGAAATTTATACGAATTCACAGCTGATGACTTTGTAAAAAATGCTAGTTCATTCCCTTCAGAAGATCAGGAATATACTTTTAAAATGAGAGAAACAGGTGTAATCGTAGATGACCCTGATGACTTAGAAAATTACTTAGCCTCACTATAGAAACACGAGTGAAATACCTTTATGTATCCTTTTTTCTAATTCTTTGTATGGTCTCTGCACGTGGACAGACCGACTCTACCCTACTTGCAGCTAAAAAGGACAATAAATGGGGCTATATCAACAAGAACAAGGAATGGATTATTGCTCCTATGTACGAATCTACTATTCCTTTTAACACAACAGAGATCACATGGGCCACGTTCGAAGGTCAAAGTTTGCTTATAGATAGAACGGGAAAACATATAGAACATCTTGATTTTGACAACGTCACAGAAATCTACGACAATATCATTCTCTATCGTGAAAACAACAAGAATGGATGGTATAATAGAAATACTAGAAAGCTCTATAAAGCTTCGCATCAATCCATAGATTATCTTGAGTCTCTTAAAATATTGATCGTTCAAGATTCTGGAAAAGCCCAATTGTTTAATGAAGAACATGCAGCTATCACAGATACGCTATATGATGACATCACAGACTTAGGGACCTATCTGTACGCTACTCAGGGAAAACTCCATGGCGTCATCAATACTCAAGGAAGTGAAATCGTAGAAGTGAAGTATCAGAACATCAAGCAGTCTGGAGATTTTCTTTTAGCTCAAGATACAGAATCTATGATGCACGTATTTTCTATGGAAGGTCAGGCACTTCTAAGCGGAAGATTTGATAATGTGAACCACTTATTGGGTTCATATTTTGCTACTAAAAAGAAAAATCACTGGAACCTCGAAGATGCTTCCTCAAATACTGTAATGGACAGCATTGCGGACAGCTATTCTATCCTGTCTGCAGATTATGTGCTGATCATCAAAAACAATCTACGTGGCATATTCAACCTGAATACAGGCGAAGTAATAATGCAGGCAGAATTCACTGACATACGACCACTTAAGGGGTCAAAACGATTAGCGGCATCTAAAAATAATAAATATGCACTTTTCTCATATACAGGAGAAAAACTAACCGAACACATATTCCATGGCATATCTGACTTTGACTCTTTGGGTTCTGCCAAAACCTACCATAATAACAAGGTTGGACTAATAGACTCCACAGGGTTTGGAATTCTGACGACTACGTACAGTTCCATCTCATTAGGTTCTGATCGAGTAGCTAAAGGAAGGAACGAAAACGGAGTGACATTATATGAGTTTGACAACCAATGGCAAATTATTGATTCACTGCTCTTCAAAAAAGCAATGACGATGCAGCTAGGTGGGGTCGTCAGTATGGAACAAAACTTAGGAACAGACGCAAGTGACTTTAGTCAAAATACCATGTCCGATGGATGGTATAGAGATACAACGTTCAGATGGGGCTACAAAACTGAAGATGGAAGAATATTACTCAGGCCTGTATTTAATTCAATCGAAAAAATACAAGGAACGGAGTACGTACTTGGGATAATGAATACTTTTAAGAAAAATGGGTTAAGTCACACATCAGAACTCATACAAAAAAAGCAATATGGCTTAATCAATGAAGAAGATTTCAAAGTGCTAACACCACTGAACTTAAAGTATCTAGACATCAAGAATCTTACAGATACTAGCACGCAAGTATATCGTGTAATGTTGTCCAGTGGACATATGGCCACTGTGAGGAAAGACAACCACAGACTTATCCATTATCAATCCAGGTATATAGGTCAATTTGTGAATGGATATGCTAGAATCTTTATCGGAACCAAAATAAGAGTAACAAGTAGAGTAAAGAAATATCCAACAATAATTGGCACCAAAGATTACGCTCGCGAATTCGGATTCAAGTATAAACAAGCACGTGCTTTCTCCAAAGAAGAACGGTTTGAATGTGACGGATATTGGGCCTACTTAGGACCGGACGGAAAGTTTATTATGCATCCAGAATACTTCAAAGAGATGAAGCTCGAAGTAGCCAGGGACTTCAAAAAAGATAGAGCAATAGTTCGTAACTCCGGAGGATATGGACTAATAAACCACGATGGAAACTTCGTTCTAACACTAGCATACGA
>JBMYYN010000319.1:0-2661 GCA_049609445.1 Bacteroidia bacterium
ATTTATCTTCTTATGGCGTGAAAAATGCTACAGATATCGATCAACCTGCTAGAGTAAAAATCAGAAGAAAGAAATTAGACATCTACGAGAAGTATCAAAATAAAGATGAGGCGGTAGACTTAATGTATGCTGCAAAGCACGCTCAAGTAGCAAACTACTGGAAGTACTTTATGGGGCAGACTAGAGGTTTGAAGAGACTTGACATAGAAGGAAAGAAAAGAGGAGAGGAGCAAGCGTTTTCTAAATGGGTAAATGAAGGAAATGATGCCCGCAAGGAGAAGTACGGTAAGGTGCTCAGTATGTACGAGGATGCATATAAAGTGTACGACGAAAAGATTTTAGCTCAAACCTACTGGATGGAAGCTATTTACGGTATAGAGTTCACAAAGTACGGTTTCGGTTTTGCTGGTTTGCAAGGAATGTATGCAGCTTTGGCTGACGAAAAAGATGATGAGAAAAAAGCTAAGTTGCAAGGTCAAATAGACAAAACAATAGAGCGTCTGGCTGGAAGTACAGAAGGTAATTTCAAAGATTACTACAAGCCAATAGATGAAGAAGTAACTGCAGCAATGTTGGAAATGTACGTAGCTGATATACCTGCTGAATTACGTCCTTCAGAATTCAATGACTTGCTAGACAAGTGCAAAGGGAGTACGGCAGATATGGCTAAAAACATATTCGAAAGTTCTATCCTCGTGGACCAAGAAAAAGCAGAAGCATTTTTAGCAAAACCAAGTGCTAAGAAACTTAAGAAGGACTTAGGTGTGAAGTTTGCTGGCATTATGCTGAAGTTTTACAGAGGTGATATCCAGTCTATGTTTGGCGAAGCTGCAAGTAAAAGAGCTACTGCAGATAGACTATACAAAGCTGCACTTTTCGAAATGCACCCTAACAAGGCATTTGCTCCAAATGCTAATAGTACCATGAGATTCTCATACGGTCAAGTTTTAGACTACTCACCAGGTGATGCTATGCAGTACAAGCACTTTACTACAATGAAAGGTGTGATGGAAAAGTATCAACCAGGAGATCATGAGTTTGACTTGCCAGCGGAGTACTTGACTAAAGCTAAGGCTCAAGATTACGGTGATTATGCCAAAAAAGGTGAAGACTTAAGAGTATGTTTCTTGAGTAATAATGATATCACAGGAGGAAACTCTGGTAGTCCAGTAATCAATGGCAACGGTGAATTAATCGGACTTGCTTTTGATGGTAACTGGGAAGCAATGAGTGGTGATATTGCATTTGAGCCAGAATTGCAGAGAACTATATCAGTAGATATCAGATACGTATTATGGTGCATCGATAAGCTAGCTGGTGCTAAGCATATCGTTGACGAAATGACGTTGGCTAGATAAAAGTCAGACCTTACTAAGAAATGATAAGCCTCTCGATTAGTCGAGGGGCTTTTTTTATATCTTCGTTTACATGAATTCTCTAAATAGTAGGCTATATCTTTCGATATTTCTAGGTACTTCGTTCTTGTTTAGCATTATTCTCTCATTACAAGGGTGTAAAAAAGAAGACAAAATAGAGCAAGCGAATGAAGAAGAAGTTAATTCTCTTTTTTTGGATAGTGGAGTAGTTTGGGAAAGAAATCACTTCATTAAGATGTATAGACAATATGATGTATATTTTGATTTCCGTTTCAATGAGGTTTTTAAGTTAGGAGAAATGGAAGCATTGTCCGTGAGGCCTGTAATTGCTCTTGATTATGGAGAATGTGACACCTTGGATTATCAAGAAAAATCATACTATGAGGTGTTTGGTTATGGGGCGGTTAGTTACGTGACATATGATTTAAACGAACGAGCTGAAAGAACTGTTTTAGGAAATTCCACTATTCATACTTCAGAGGATAGTTCATTCAAGCATTCTGGATGGGTAAGATTTTCAGGTGATAATGTTTTTTCGATTTATGAAAAGGATGGTATTTATTATGAGTATCAGATGCTAGATTTTAACTGTGATGATGGTGTGTTTACTAATTATCCAGGCAATTATGTTATTTCAAAAGAATGCGGGATGTCAAATTTCGGCGGCCTGAATGCCAAGGTTGCAAGTTTAGACTGGCATTCTATCAGTTTAGGAGGAGATACCTTTGCTGATGGAATATCATTAGATCATATTAGCTCACTTTGGGAAAAATCCATAGCTAATTTTAACTTAGATTCCACTGATTGGGACTTTAACTATAGATATTCAAGAATCACTGAGGGTAATATTATAGAAGGTCCGAAAAACTAGGGATATAAAGTTCACACTTCTAATGAATTCACGTCACCTAGAATGTAGAAGGTAATATATACTGCACTTAGGATAATAGTACAAACATTTGATAGGGTTCTTGAAAAACGTTTGAAGGACTTTATAGCTCAATAATTTCATTATTGTAAACCTATGAAATACATTGTGTCGATTGTTTAGTTTTCTTTTCTGAAAATCTTTATTCACATCCAGAAAGTCATCACCGAGGTTCAAGATTTGCTCAAATTCAGTCAATAAGTTTATTGTCTTTTTTAATCCGCTATAATTTGAAGTGAATTGCTTCAGATTAGATTCAAGTAGCTTAATCACAAGTTGACCTTCTTGTTTTAGTAATGCAGTGATTTCAGCAGAAGATTCAGCTAGTTCTTGTCGGATAGAGATACTTATAATATT
>JBMYYN010000320.1:0-2615 GCA_049609445.1 Bacteroidia bacterium
ATTATTTACACCTTTCCTCAAAGGTTTTAATCAATCGATTAGCATCAATTACACGCTTCTCTTTAATGAGTTCTATCGCACGTGGCAGTTCGATAGTCATTACGTCTTCATCCTTTGGTATAGATACGAACATCTTCAAGTGCTGAACATAAGGACCGAATCTCCCAATATTCGCTTTCACATCTTTTTCTTCAAATTGACCAAGTATTCTAGGCATTTTGAACAAGTCCAATGCTTCCTCTAAGGTAATACTATCTATATTTTGACCCTTGGTCAAACTAGCAAAGCGTGGTTTTTCCTCGTCGTCTTGCTCTCCTATCTGCACCATCGGACCGAATCTTCCTATTCTAGCGATGATTCTCTTTCCTGTCTTTGGATCTTTCCCTAGCTCACGTTCTCCTGAAGCACGTTCAGCAGTTTCCAAAGTGTTTTCTACAGTCTTATAAAATGGTTTATAAAACGAATCGATCATTTCAGACCAATTCTTCATTCCATCAGCTATCTCATCAAATTCTTTTTCTACTGACGCTGTGAAGCCGTAGTCCATGATATCACCAAAGTGCTGTATTAAAAACTCCGTAACTACCTTACCTATATCACTTGGGTGCATCTTGTTCTTATCTGCACCATAATTTTCAGAATTGGTAGTTTTAGTGATTTCACCATCCTTTAGTACCAGAAGCTCGTAGTTTCGCTTCTTCCCTTCTATTTCATCTTTTACTACATATCCACGTTTTTGGACTGTAGAGATAGTCGGAGCATAAGTACTTGGTCTTCCTATACCTAACTCTTCTAACCTTTTAACAAGACTAGCTTCAGTGTACCTCGCAGGAGGTCTTGTATATCTTTCTGTTGCGGCTATTTCCTGTACTCCTAGTTCCTGACCAACAGATACTTTTGGCAATAGTCCACTATCTTCATCTTCCTCCTCATCGTCATTTCCCTCTAGATATACTTTCAGAAATCCATCAAACTTGATTACTTCTCCCTTTGCTTTGAATACATCTTTATTCTTGTCGTTCTCTATATCAATAGTAGTCCGCTCTAATTCTGCACTGCTCATCTGTGATGAAATAGCACGCTTCCAAATCAATTGATATAGACGTTGTTGAGCATCATCTTCTCCTGCCGAGGACGACATAAAATTTGTAGGGCGTATAGCTTCGTGAGCCTCTTGTGCACTATCATTTTTTGTCGAATACTTTCTAGGGTTGCTATATTCCTGACCGTAGTTTGAGATAATAGCTTCTTCTGCAGTCTTTCGGGCATACTCCGAAAGGTTCACAGAATCCGTTCTCATATAAGTAATATGCCCATTCTCATACAGACGTTGAGCAAGCATCATTGTTTTGGATACGTTATAACCTAACTTTCTACTTGCCTCTTGTTGTAAAGTTGAGGTAGTAAAGGGAGCTGTGGGGTTTCTCTTAGCTGGAGACACTTTGATATCACCGACTTTGAATGTCGCACCTTGACAACTCTCCAAGAAAGCATTTGCCTCTGCAGCAGAAGAAGGTCGTTTAGAAATATCTGCTTTTATGGATTTTTTATCCGCCCTAAACTGTCCTTGAATTTTGAATGAAGAACTTGTGGTAAATGAAGTAATCTCTTTCTCTCTTTCCACTATCAAACGAACCGCAACGCTTTGCACTCTTCCCGCACTCAGTGATGGCTTTACTTTTCTCCAAAGAACTGGAGACAATTTAAAACCTACTAATCTGTCCAGCACCCTGCGTGCCTGCTGAGCATTCACCAAGTTCTGGTCTATTCCTCTTGGGTTCTCTATTGCATTTAAGATTGCTGTTTTAGTAATCTCGTGAAATACAATTCTTTTCGTGTTGCTAGGCTTCAGATTTAACACTTCAGACAAATGCCAAGAAATAGCTTCTCCTTCGCGGTCCTCGTCCGATGCAAGCCATACCATATCGGCTGCCTTAGCAAGTTTCTTTAGTTCAGTAACAACTTTTTTCTTTTCAGGAGAAACGATATAGTTAGGAAGGTACCCCTTCTCCATATCTATCGCTCCATCTCCCTTTGCCAGATCCCTAATATGCCCAAAACTAGACTTAACAGTGTAGTCCTTTCCGAGATATTTTTCTATGGTTTTCGCTTTGGCTGGGGACTCTACTATTACTAGATTTTTTGACATTATTTACTGATTATTAGCTTTTTAGACCATTTTCTTCCTTCTGAAGTAATCAAAACAGTGTAAACACCATTTGCTAACTCAGAGGTGCTAATCACCTTAGAAGAAGGGTCCAAATTTTGCTGCAAAAGTAATCGTCCTGTGATATCCACAATGGAAAGAGTAGCTTCATTTATATTTTCGCTCAATTTTATCTCCACAGAATTCTGAGCTGGGTTTGGCACCAAAGCCATAGACAAATCACCTTCATAAGAAGGAACAGAGAGTGCAAATTCTCCAATATTTATATCATCAATAAAGACAGAATTTCCGCTATTGCTTATCACATCAAAACGTATATACAAGTTCTCACTTTCCTTATACGATTCTAAGCTAAGTTCTTTACTGTCCCAATCAGCAGCACTGCTAGGCTCCCATCCAGGAGAAGTATTGCCTGTAGCTAATGTTGCCTTATTGTACGCCTTTAAAG
>JBMYYN010000321.1:0-2613 GCA_049609445.1 Bacteroidia bacterium
TCTTTCATCGGCAAATCAAAATCGACCTTTATTCTTCTTTTTTTAGAAATGTTTCTATAATAAGTATACGAAATTGATATGCAATAAATAGGAAAAGGCAGGAAAGGAAAATTATATTGAGTTGGTCACTCATAGACTACATGGCTTCTTACTCACTCCTACATCACCACATTGACAATACGTCCAGGTACTACGATTACCTTTTTAGGCGGTTTCCCATCTAGCCATTTCAGTACTACCTCATTGGCTAGAACTTGTTTTTCTATTTCGTCTTTTGGCATATCAAGAGGGAATTCCAAATTGGTTCTCGTTTTTCCATTGATCGAGATAGGGTATACCTTGCTACTTTCTACGAGATGTTTCTCATCAAATGCCGGCCACTTTGCATCTGCGATATAACCCTCATTGCCCATCGCAGACCACAGTTCTTCGGTGATGTGTGGTGCAAATGGAGCCAAGAGTATAAGCACTTGCTCTAAGATAGATTTGCTATTGCACTTTTGAGCACCGAGTTCGTTGATGCATATCATAAACTGTGCTACTGAAGTGTTGAACGAGAAATTCTCGATATCCTCTGTAATCTTCTTAATGGTTTTGTGCAATGATTTCAGGGAATCCTTGCTTGGCTCTACATCTTTCCACAATGGGTTGCCGTCTAAGTCATAATGCAATGCCCAAAGTTTTTTCAAAAATCTATAGGTACCGTCGATTCCTTTGGTGCTCCAAGGCTTACTGTCTTCCAATGGGCCTAAAAACATCTCATATAGACGAAGTGTATCTGCTCCGTATTGGTCTGCGATGTCATCGGGATTAACAACATTAAAATATCTCTTAGACATTTTCTCAACTTGGGTTTTAAGTTGGATCACATCGTTTTCAAACGCAAGACTACTGGGGTCAAGTTTCTCGAATCTATTGTCTAATGTCTGAAGCTCCTTAAACTTTTCTAAGCTTAGTGTGGCATCTTTGTTTGCCAGGTTTACCGGAACATGCAGCTCTATACCGTTGGCTTCTAGAAGCATGCTCTCCCCTTGAATCATACCTTGATTTACCAGTTTTTTGAACGGTTCATCAAACTTTAAATATCCTCGGTCACACAAGAATTTAGTCCAAAATCTACTGTAGAGTAAGTGACCCGTAGCGTGCTCCGTTCCACCGATATAAAGGTCTACTTGATTCCAATATTCCAGACTTTCCTTTCCTGCAAATTCTTGGTCATTCGTTGGATCCATGTAGCGAAGGAAATACCAGCTACTCCCTGCATATCCGGGCATAGTATCGGTTTCTCTTCTTCCTTGAGGAGTATTTACCCATTCAGTATTATTCGCCAATGGACTTTCTGCCGATCCTTTGGCTTCATAGCTATCTACCTCTGGTAGTTCTACCGGCAGTTCAGAAACCACAGAAGGAACTCCATCGTTGTGAATAATAGGAAACGGTTCGCCCCAATATCTTTGACGGCTATATCCGGCATCTCTAAGCTTATAATTCACCTTTCGTGTCCCAAATCCGCGTTCTTCTGCCAGTTGTATGATTGCAGATATTCCTTCTTTGACAGATAGTCTGTCGAAGTTTTCGCTATTCATGAGCTTGCCATGCTTAGCATCATAGGACTTCTCCTTTATATCTATTTCTTCTTTACTTGCTATTACTTGGATGATATCCAATCCAAATTTAGTAGCAAATGCATGGTCTCTCTCATCGTGAGCAGGGACTGCCATAATAGCACCAGTGCCATATCCACTGAGGACATATTCAGAGATGTAAATTGGAATTCTTTTTTTCGTAAATGGATGCAGAGCATATGCTCCCGTGAAAACACCACTGACGGATTTGTCCATCATACGCTCGCGTTCACTTTTATTGTTAGCTACAGCAGCATATTCTTCTACTTCGGTCTTTTGTTCATCCGTAGTAATCTGACTGACAGCTTCGTGATCAGGAGCTAGTACCATAAATGTAGCTCCGAATATGGTATCAGGTCTAGTAGTGAAGACCTCGATGTCTGTGCTAGTATTTTCTATTCTGAAATCGATGCTTGCACCTTCACTTCGTCCTAACCAATTCTTTTGTATTTCCTTGATACTGTCACTCCATTCTATGCGATTGAGACCTTCCAATAGTCGGTCAGCATAGGCAGTGATGCGGAGATACCATTGACGCATGATCTTCTGAGTAACTGGATGTCCTCCTCTTTCTGAGAGACCATTTTTTACCTCATCGTTTGCGAGCACAGTACCTAGCTCTTCACACCAGTTTACGGTAGTTTCTTTTTGGAATGCAAGACGGTAGCACTGCAAGACAGCTTCACGTTCTTGTTTGCTTTTGTTTTCCCACTCTTGAGCTGTGAATGGTTCTACTTCATCACCATTGTGAGTGACATTGATGTTTCCTTCGACCTCAAATATGGATATAAGAGAATCCAAAGATTCTGCTTTGTCACTTTTAGCGTTGTACCATGATTCGAATAGTTGGATGAATATCCACTGTGTCCATTTGTAATAGTTTGGGTCCGTGGTCCTGATTTCTCTATCCCAGTCGTAGCAGAATCCAATGCGATTCAGTTGTTCTTTGTATCGTGTAAGGTTCTCCTCCGTAGTGATAGCAGGATGC
>JBMYYN010000322.1:0-2611 GCA_049609445.1 Bacteroidia bacterium
AACGCCATTTCTGTATCTAGTACATTTCTAATTTTTTCGTCTGGTTGACCCCAAAGATTGTATTCATAGTTATGGCCGATGGGTCTGTAGTTCCAGTTTATACCGTTTATGATGAAAGGTGAACCTTTCACATAAAGAGTGTTTTCAATCAATAAATCCGAGGACTCTTCTTCGGGGCTTTCTTGACATCCACTTACAAACACCATAAATAAGGTGAGGTATATGTAAATAAGGTGTTTATGCATTGATTGATATTGTCGTTTTGCTTTTACGGGGGTTATTATTTCTGAAATACTCTTACGTAGTCGACGTGCATCTTTTGAGGAAACTGTGTGGACGCGTCAGGGTCACCTGGCCAGTTGCCACCTACAGCTACGTTGAAAATAAAGAAGAATTTGTCTCTAAACTCGGACATATGCCCTGGAGTAATATCAGCAGCATGAAATTGATTGCCATCTAGCAACCAGTTGATACTGTTTTCATCCCAAATGATTGAGAATACGTGAAACTCTTCATTGAAATTGGTTTTAGATGTAAATGTACTACCGCCATAACTGGCATAGTCTCCATTGTTGTCCCAGTGAAGTGTACCGTGAGTTTGTTTGTCAGAATTTCCATTGCTAGAACCTCCTACAATTTCCATAATGTCTATTTCGCCACATCTAGGCCATCCCACAGAGGAGTGATTGTCTCCTAGCATCCATAGTGCAGGCCACATTCCTTGCCCTTTTGGTAGAGCAGCTCTAATGTCTATACGACCGTATTTGAATGATTTTTTGCCTTGGGTGGTGAGTCTGCTAGAAGTATAAGACTGCCCTCCAAGTTCTTGTTTTTTAGCTGTTATGGTTAGATACCCACCACCTACAGAAGTGTTTTCCTTGGTGTAGTATTGAAGTTCATTGTTTCCCCATCCATTGTTCCCAGTCCCGAGTTCGAAGTTCCAATCAGAAGTATTTAGGGTGTTTCCGTCAAATTCATCTTGCCAAACGAGATTGTAATTATCATAACTAAGTGGTGATGTATATCCTTTTGTAGGGATTCCGTCAGAATTTGTGGAAGGTTCTCGGTCTATATGGACCGTATCAGTTCTTTCTATATAGTCTGCCGCTGTGATGTGTGCTCTGGTGATGATAGTATAGACACCGCTCACAGTATAGGTGTGTGACACCTTGCCATCATTGGTTTCTATGACTTCGGAGTTTTCACCATCTTCAAACGAAATAGTGAAGTAATTTTCGTCAAATGCAGTAGCCTTCACCTCTATTCTTCCTTCTATTTCTTCGTCATGAATTATCTCGACTTCTAGATTTGTAGGAAGGACGATGTTGACAGTAGGTTCATCATCTTTACACCCAATCTGAGTAAATAATAGAATTAGTAATGCTACGGATATTTTTTTCATACAACGCTAAGTTATAAAAAAGGGAGTGAGTTCAGAAACCACTCCCTTTTTTTACAGTTATAAGACTATTTATTTTTGTTCGATATCATCGATATAGAATGTTCCAGCATTAGATACATCCCATCCTGGGAACAGAACTAATCTGTCAAAGTTTGTAACTCCAGCATCGCTAAAGTCAACACTAATTTCTACCCATTCGTTTGCTTTGTCTACTGTGATATCCTTCTCAGTATTTTCACTTGGCTTAGCAAAATTTTCCATTTTCACTTTGAATGTTCCTGTTGCAGGAGCATATACTTTAAGTGTTATGGTTTTATTGCTTCCACTGAAGTCAAACTTGTTTTTGAGGTTAACAAATACACCTGCCCAAGTCTCGTTTCCGTGCACAGTTTCAAAAACTTTACCACTTGTATTGATTCCTCCACTTTGAGGGTTGTCGATAACCGCTAGAGTACTATTGCCAAATGCTTCCCATTGAGAAGTGTCGCTACCATCTTCGAAGTCTATTGGAAGAGTCAGTTCACTGGTGTTTACAGGATCTTCTCCTCCGCCACCACCGTCTACTGGAAAATCTTCAGGTACTAGTCTTAAGTACCAAGCTGTTGTAGCATCAGCAGCATCAACATATCGAAGTGTAAGCTCATTTTCAGCTAGTTTCACTATTTTGTATTCTCTCACTCCAGTGTACAGTCCAAGGTGCCCACCAGATACTGTGATAGTAGTATCTTCATCTCTTTCTACGATGGTCCAAGTTTGATCGAGTTGATCACTGTATGGTGCAGACCAGTCGTCAGAATTTTCGTATGCTCCAGGGAATTGACCTTGAGAACCAGTTTTAACAAATACTAATCCGTTGGTGTAATGATCGAATTTGAATCCATTGAGTGTGAAAGTGTACTTATCACTGTATAGTCCAGAATTTGCTTTGTCACCTGGTTGTGCAGACCACCATTCTGGCCAAGTTCCGGCTACTGGACCTACGCCTAAGTGAGCATCTCTTGTAGAATCTATTACCCAAGTCTTACTTCCAGGTCCAGCTGCTCCGCCTGTTAAGAAGGTGTATAGCGGGCTGTTAAGTAATGATGGGTCATCTTCCGCTATTACCACGCTTTGAGTAGATGAAGCACTTCCTCCGCTATTAAAAACGGTAAGTTTTACTTCATAAGTTCCAGGAGTAGATTCAGTTCCATCTAGTATAATAGAATCTTG
>JBMYYN010000323.1:0-2607 GCA_049609445.1 Bacteroidia bacterium
AGGAGATGTTTGCTTACTATTCACCATATGATCAGCTATAAGCTTTCTCATACGATCCATTTCTATAATTTCATCACCTGGATTTAGCGATACATTAGGAGCAGTTCGGGTGACTGTCTTTGGTGCTTCTTCCTTTGGAGGAGTATATTGCTCTCTAGATGAAGGCTCTGGAGCAGGCTCACTATTACTTTTTACGAAGGCTAAGATATCTCTTTTGGTCACACGACCATCTTTTCCAGTACCTGGGACAGTTTCTAGTTGAGCCATAGATATCCCTTCTGTACGAGCGATATTCATCACAAGTGGAGAGTAGAACCTATTCAAATCTTCTTTGGCTACTGCTGGTGCAGCTACGGTATTAGCAGCTTCCGTAATCTTAGTCTCTATGACTTCAGCGGCTGCAGGAGCTTCTTCGACAGCAGGTGTAGATGTCGCCGCATCTCCATCCGTACTAATTATTGCGATTGGTTCACCAACCTTTACAACATCTCCATCATTATACAATTTTTTGGTAAGTACACCAGCTTCCATACTAGGAACCTCACTATCCACCTTGTCGGTAGCTATTTCTAGTACTGCTTCATCTATTTCGATAGCGTCACCTTCGTTTTTCAACCAAGAAATAATAGTAGCTTCTGCTATACTTTCGCCCATTTTAGGCATTATTAATTTGTATTCTGACATAGCTTAATGTTGGTGCAAAAGTAAGATTTTTCATCTATGTTTTTACAAAAAGCAACCGATGTTTTGAAAAGCTTATACCAACCTTTCAACATTGGATGAGAGAACAAGAGACCTAATATAATGATGAGCTGAACTAGGTCTATTTTGAAATCACGAATCGTCTGGTAGTGTGGTTCGTTCCGCTTTTGATTCTGACAAAATAGACGCCATCCGCGAGATGAGAGCAGTCAAAAAGGTGGGTGCTACTTTCAGATTTAGAGAATGGAACTTTAATATTATGACCAAGTAAATCAATAATCTGAAATTCTAAATTGTCTATATACTGGACTTTGATACTTATTTTCCCTTTAGTTGGATTTGGATAGACCTTGACCCAATCAGCAAGATTAGAAAGTTCATCTACACTTGCTTTTCGTAGATCAATAGTCTGACACTCTTCATTCCAGCATTCTCCTTTTTTAGTCTTTAAACAGACCTTAAAAGTATCTTGAATCGGATTAATATATTGGTGCGTTGGGTTTTGTAAAGTGCTGATGTTTCCGTCACCAAAATCCCACAAATAGTTTTCATTGGATTCTGGACCATTAAAACGAATATCCTCACTGTTAAATGTATAATCAAAAGAAGCATCTGGAAGTGCATTTACCTCTATTGATTTGATGAGGGTATCTGAGCATCCATTTCCAGGATCAGCTATCAGTGAAACATAATAAGTGGCAGGATCATTATACGAATGTTCACAGTCTCGAGATGTAGAAAAGCTTCCATCTCCAAAATCCCACTTAAACGATAACTCACCTTCTTCTATAGTTGAAGAATTACCAAAAACAGCTATACTCCTGGCACACGTAGAGTTGGTAGTAAAGTCTGCAACAGCCTCAGTTTTGACGACTATGTTTTTGGTGGTGGAGTGCGAACATCCATTCAAATCATCAATCCTCAAAGTGATTTTCTTTTTTCCTATATCTGTAAATAGGTGAGATGGATTCTTTTCCTGAGAAGAGTTTATTCCATCAAAATCCCACAGATAAGAACTATTGGATCCATCATTTGGGACCGTACCTGTTTGCAAAAACTGAGTTGCTGATTTGTTACAAGCTCGATTGTATTCAAAGTCTGCTTTCGGAGATTCTTTGAGGACGATTGTCGTTGTCAGTGTATCAGAACATCCGAAAATAGAATTAGCGATTAACGTTATGCTATGTGCCCCTGAAGAATCAAAAGTTACCTTCGGGTCACTGTGTCTTGATTCTGTTTTGTCAAATTTCCATATATAACTGAGATGCGAAGTTCCTTCTATGGTCGATGTATTGGAAAAGCTGACCTCAGCTAAATTACAACTACCTTGATGAGAAAAATCTGAGACAGGTGACTCAAATTGATAAGCATTTTTTTCTTGTTCAGAGGTGCAGCCATTAGTAGAGGCGTATAACGTCAATTTACGTTGACCTGAAGTAGGAAATGCATAAGACAGAGGCTCCTGAGTTGCAGTATACTCGCCGTCAAAATCCAGCCAATAATCAATCTGACCATTGAAATCTGATGGGAGAGAGGTTCTATTTTGGATGGTAATTGGTTTGCCTAGGCACTCATTGACCACACTGAAGTTGATAGTCGGGTATGGCGTTACCTTTATGGTCTTGGTGATGGTGTACCAAAATTTAGGATAGTGGTTATCCGTTACGGACAGTTCTACATCAACTGAATCTCCGTATTGTTCGTACACCCAAAGGCCATCTGTATAGTTAGACGTATCCAAAGTAGAACCACTAGGATCGTTAAACTCCCAGTGTGACTTTAGGACTCCGTTTCCATTCAGTGTAGTTGTATTTTTGAATATAGCTACATCACCAAAGCAGATATCCGCAGAATTGAAATTAGGTTTTGGAATAAATAAAATACACAGTGAATATGGGATGACTG
>JBMYYN010000324.1:0-2574 GCA_049609445.1 Bacteroidia bacterium
ACATTTCTTTTAAAATCTATCTCGCCATAAAGATCATTGCCTTTTTCACGTAAGCCAAAAGCCTTTACTTGGTTTTGACTATAAAGACCTTGTTCTGGATTGTTAGAAGCACTAGCTGCTTGATGTTTTAGTTTTAAACCGTAGGTATAGTACTTGTCTTGGGTATTATGAATACTTGCATCTAGATATGAGGTAAGGTAGTTTCCTCCACCAATTTCGATGTAATTGTCAAATAAGTCCTTTTTCTTTTCTGGTTTGATAAATACCGGGTCTATTGGAGAATACACCGCTTTAGGCTTGTAAGCCACAGTTGGGAATATGTAGCTATAAGTAGGAGGATCTACTTTAGGTTCTTCTAAGGTAGGTTGTATATCCAACTTTACAGATTCAGCAACATCTGGCTTATATATAGTGATTACATCTACATTTCCTAAATGAGTAGAATCATCGTCGTTTTGAGCGATTGATAGAATCGAAGTAAAAACGAAGAGTAGAATTATCGAAATGTGTTTCAATGGAGTGAATTTAGGCATTGATTTATTCAACGAATTTAGCCCTACAATAGTACATGTGTCGGGGGCATTTAGTATTAATATCAACACATTTTCCAATAGTTGTATGGAATGGTGGTTTAGTATATATTTGGTAAAAATAGAATAGATAATAATAATGCCAAAGAACGAAAATGCAGAGAAGCTAAAGGCTTTGAAGATGACCATAGACAAACTTGAAAAGTCATATGGTAAAGGTATAGTGATGAAAATGGACGATGAGAACATAGTAAAAGTAGATGCAGTATCTACGGGTTCTCTAGGTCTTGATATAGGATTAGGTGTTGGTGGATTTCCAAAGGGTCGTGTCGTAGAGATTTATGGACCTGAATCATCAGGGAAAACGACTCTAGCGATGCATTGCATAGCAGAGGCTCAGAAAAAAGGCGGCATTTGTGCTTTCGTTGATGCAGAGCACGCTTTTGACAAGTTTTATGCTGAGAACATAGGTATAGATACAAATGAGCTTCTTATTTCTCAACCGGATGACGGTGAGCAAGCATTAGAAATAGCGGATAACCTCATACGTTCTGGGGCTATCGACGTGATTGTCATAGATTCGGTAGCTGCTCTTGTACCTCGAGCAGAGCTCGAAGGTGATATGGGGGATTCTAAAATGGGTCTGCACGCTAGATTGATGTCTCAGGCACTCAGAAAACTAACGGGTACTATCAATAAAACAGGATGTATCTGTATATTCATCAATCAACTTAGAGAGAAGATAGGTGTGATGTTTGGTAATCCAGAAACTACAACTGGTGGTAACGCTTTGAAGTTTTATGCTTCAGTGAGATTAGATATCAGAAGAACGGGAAGTATCAAAGACGGTGTGGATATCATCGGAAACCGTGTGAAAGTCAAAGTTGCAAAGAATAAAGTTGCCCCACCATTTAGAGTGGTAGAATTTGATATCATGTATGGTCAAGGGATCTCCAAAGTAGGGGAGATAATCGACCTAGGTGTTGAGAATAATGTAATTCAGAAGAGCGGAAGCTGGTTTAGTTACGGAGAGACAAGACTTGGACAAGGTCGTGATTCTGTAAAACAGCTTCTATTAGATAATCCAGAAATGATGGATGAAATGGAAAGCAAGATTTTTGCTATTATAAATGGAGTAGACGAGGAAGCCGAACAAACAGCTGCAAAATAGATATTCAGTTTCTGTAGATATTAAAAAGCCTTCTATGAATATTCGTAGAAGGCTTTTTTATGTTCTTTGCTTGATAGTTATCTATTACTGATATAGTTTCCCTTATACTTTCTATAAGGAGCTGCTATGTACATCATAAGTAGTCTAGACATACGAAATGATGCGGTAGACGTTAGTACCATCAAAATGACTACTGCTGCTATATACCATCCTAAACTGTACTCTTCAAAAAAAGTAAAATAGAAAAACCCAATGATGATAAACGCAGCAACACTGTAAGCATAGCTGAAATACATTGCTCCCCAGAAAAAACCAGGTTCAGATTCGAACTTGACCTTGCACGAAGGACATGTAGCATTCATTTCCCTAAATTTTTTCAGATTGAAAGGCTTATGCGTAAAAACATCTCCTTCTCTACACTGAGGACATTTACCTCCCATAAAAGCACTTACTACACCCATTTTTACTTTGCTTGCTTGTTTTTATAGTACCAAACACCGCCGATAGTGGCGATTGCTAAGTATGGTGTCGCTAGTAAGTACATAATTCCATTATTCAGCCCTTTTCCCTTAGTGTGACCGTCTTTCATACCACTTTCTACGGCAGTTTTACACATAGGACATTGAGCCTCTGCTACGAATACTGAAGCAAAAGTTAGAAAGAATATAAAAATGGCCTTTTTCATAATTTCAAAGTTAGGTTTGTTTTGCGAGAAAAAAGAAGTTTTGAATGTGATCAGGGTTACCTTTGATTTCACTCAGTTTCTCGTTTTCATATACGTGAATAGTGTATCCTAGGGAACGTAGGTATTCAAAGCAGTCAAGTCTATTCTGATTGTTCCATAACTCACAATAAATCATTGGCTTATATTTT
>JBMYYN010000325.1:0-2572 GCA_049609445.1 Bacteroidia bacterium
ACTATTTAGTTCATCATCAACATTTTTAATTAGTCTGGAAACTTCAACTGCTTTCCGAATGAAACGCTACCCCCTGTAGTAGTAAACTTCGGTCTATCGCTAGTAAACTGGAACGTAGATTGCACATTATGAAAGAGACTGACGCTTAGCGAGTTTGGCTTTTTGCCTCCTAACCAAGGTTCTGTAAATGAGAAATTGTACCCCTGATACTGAGGCCCATTACTCTGTGCCCTAATGGATAATTTCTGACCATCACCAGCTGGAATAGGATCCCATCCACCTTTTTGAAACATTTTTCTAGAGCTGAAATTATTCAATGTAAGACCCAATGTCCCTACAAAACCTCCAAATCCACCCCAACCGCCAGAAGCTTCTATCTGATCACTAGGCTTCTCTACCACAGTATATTGTATATCTACAGTACCATTCTGAGGATTAGGTACAGGATTCACATCTAGTCCCTCTGGATCAAAAAAACCAAGCTGGGCAAGCTCACGCATACTACGCTGAATATCTGATCTACTGAATTTATCTCCAGGACGAGTACGAATCACTCTCAAGGCAACGAAATCACTAGTCTTGTCATTTCCAACTATTGTAACCCTATTCACTGTAGCTTGTTTTCCTTCATAGATTCTCATTTCTAAGTCTATGCTATCATTTTCTACTAATACTTCTACTGGACTAACATTGAAAAACAAGTAACCATCATCCATATATAAACTAGAAATATCAAAACCATTCTCACTCATGAATAGCTTGCTTTCCAATTTTGACTGGTCGTATATGTCTCCTTTTTTGATACCCAAAAGTGTATCCAATAATGTCGTTCTATACTTCGTATTTCCTGTCCAAGTGATATCACGGAAGTAGTACTTAGTCCCTTCATTTATCCCTATTTGAATATTTACGCGGTCTTCGCTTATACGCTGAACGCTGTCATACAGCAGAGTAGCATCTCTATAACCCAGAGTACTGTAGTGTTGGATTATTGCAGGTCGAGATTCCTCATATACATCCTCCACAAACTTAGATGAAGCAAAGATGTTCCACTTTTTTGTCATCCTTTTCGGCTTCAAAAACTTACGAAGCTTCTTGTCTTCTACATTATCATTTCCGACAAAAATGATATCCTGAACTTTGATTTTTTTACCTCTATTTATATCTATACGAAGTATCTCAAAATTTGGTTTATCCTTATCTACTTCTTTGACAAACTTGGTCTTTACACCATAGTATCCTTTTTCATAAAAATACTCTTCTATCTCTCTTCGTGTGCTATTTACTAAGTCCTCAGTAATCAACTGATTTTTTTTCAGGGAGATTTCATCTCGCACATTATTCGTTTCGCCTTTACGCAGACCTTTGATCGAATATTTAGAAAGTCTTGGTCTCTCCTTGACTACAATTGTCAAAAATATTTTCTCGCCTTCAGTCTTCGATATGCCAATTTCAATATCACTAAATAGGTTTTGTCTCCATAACTTTTCTATGGCCAATCCTGTTTCATCACCAGGGACTGATATGCTTTGTCCCAGACTTAATCCGGACATCAAGACTATTATATTCCTATCAGTAAACTTATTCCCCTGAACATCAATCCCGCCAATTTCGAACTTCTGCGGATTCTCGTAATCTAAAATTACAGTATTCAAGTTATCTAACTGAGCCACTGCAGTTAGGCTCAATAGAACCATTGCTATAAAAGCTATTCTCTTCATTCTCTCTATTCTTATTCTATGCTAACTGCTCGCTAGTCTTGCCAAATCGTCTTTCTCTACTCTGAAAATCCAATATAGCTTCATACAAATGTTCCTTTCTATAATCTGGCCAAAGCACTGTCGTAAAGTACAATTCACTATAGGCTAACTCCCATAGTAGGAAATTACTAATCCTCAGTTCTCCGCTGGTTCTGATCATCAGTTCCGGATGCGGATATTTTGAAGTTGTAAGCGTATCGTTAATCAGGTCTTCACTTACATCTTCCACTTTTATCTCACCATCAACTGCCTTTTGAGCAATCTTTTTAGTTGCATTGACGATGTCCCACTTAGCACTGTAACTCAAGGCAAGTATCAGTGTCATACCAGTATTACCCTTAGTGGTTTCTATAGCTTCTTCTAGCTCCTTTTTGCACTCCTTTGGAAGCATAGACCTATCACCTATAGCATCCAATCGGATTCCATTTTTCATTAAGGTCTTTGTTTCTCCCTTAATCGTCTTGACGAGCAAAGTCATTAATGCATTTACCTCTAGTTTAGGTCTATTCCAATTCTCAGTACTGAAGGCATATAGGGTCAAACACTCTACACCCAATTCAGCACAACCTTCTGAGACCTCACGAACAGCTTTCACACCATTCTCATGTCCAAAAACTCTAAATCTTCCTTTTTCTTTTGCCCATCTTCCATTTCCATCCATTATTATGGCAATGTGTTTTGGTAAGTTTGTTAAATTTATTTTTTCTCTAATACTCATAGAATAGATAGTGCACAATTATATTAAGGCGTAAAGGTAAGAAAACTTAAGAAATGTATAAAGGTTTTATTTGAGCTAAATATTTTGTTACTTT
>JBMYYN010000326.1:0-2560 GCA_049609445.1 Bacteroidia bacterium
TATCTAAAGACGGTGAATCAGGCATCAAAATCAGAGTCACTGGGCGTGTTCAGAATCTAGACTGTTCAGAGTTTATCCCAAATACCATTATTGATATATGGCATGCTGACGATGCTGGAAACTATGATAATGTAGGATATAACTTGAGAGGTCAGATTAAGACTAATTCTCAAGGGTTCTATTCATTTGAGACGATTCGACCAGGCAAATATTTGAACGGTAGCAAATACCGCCCATCTCATATCCACTTCAAAATAACTCCTCCTGGCTATCCTACTATAACAACTCAACTCTATTTCAAAGGTGACACTAGCATAGCCGATGATGCTGCTGCAAGCATATCTAGTGGACAGTATGATGCAACGCAACGAATCATAGAACTCTCTGATGACGGTAGTGGCATATTAGAAGGCACGTGGGACATTGCGGTAAGTGGTAAAGGAACTATGGGCCTATCCGATCTACATTTAAACAAGGGAATGATCTACTCTGTTTCGCCTAATCCATTCACATCTTTTGTTTCCATAAATTATGGAGTCTTCCAGACTTCTGAAGTAAGTATTCTAGTCTTTGATTTGCAGGGAAGAGAAGTCGCAAGTTTAGAAAGAGAAACTATGACTGCAGAAAAGTATGAAGCTAAATGGACACCGGACTTCAAATTACCAAATGGACAGTACTTTATTGCCCTAAAAATTAATGATATTCAAGTTCACTATCATAAAGTGATCTTAGCCCGATAATTGTAAATTCTTTACTAATGATTGTACTTAGCTACGATCGGCATTCTCCTACCGAATCCGAATGCCTTGTGAGATATGCGAAGTGTGGGTGAAGCTTGGAATCTTTTGTACTCATTTCTATCCACCATACGGACGATTTTCCTTACAAGTTGTTCATCTATCCCCAATGCTGAAATCTCCTTCCACCCTTTTCTTTCTTCAATATAATGAAACAGAATTTTATCCAACAAAGGGTATGGAGGCAGAGAATCACTATCTTTTTGATCTGGACGTAACTCTGCACTTGGCTCTTTATTGATAATCTCGTATGGAATAACCTCTCCGTACCTATTTACAAATCTTGCTAATTCATAGACTTGTTCTTTGTACAAATCTCCTATGACCGAAAGGCCACCACACATATCGCCATATAGCGTGCTATATCCAACAGCACTTTCACTTTTATTGCTCGTATTCAGTACTATATCCCCAAACTTATTGCTGTATGCCATCAAGATTATACCTCGACTTCTGGCTTGAAGGTTTTCTTCGGTTACATTGGGTTGAGTTCCCTCAAATTCGTCTTTGAGTATTGAATTAAATGCTTCAAAAGGCTCTTTGATAGGGATAATACTAAAAGGTGAACCTAGGTTCTCTGCCAGTTTCTTGGCATCATCAACCGACCCTGTGCTACTGTACTTACTCGGCATAGTGATGGCTTTCACATTTTCTGCACCGAGGGCTTCAGCTGCGATAGCATGAACCACAGCACTATCTATTCCTCCGCTACTCCCAAGCACCGCTCTTTTAAACCCAATTTTACCAAAATAATCACGAACTCCCATAACTAGAGCATCGTGTATCAAACCTATATCATAATCAGAATAGTCCAAATGATTATCTTCATATGTCTTGGAGGAATCCCAAGAGATAACTTTAAAATCTTCCTTGTAAAATTCGCACTCTTCTACTATTTCTCCTTTTCGATTGATGAACATAGATCCACCATCAAATAATATATCTGTATTACCTCCTACTTGATTCACATAGAATAGCGGCAAGCCATAAGTGCGAGCATTGAGCTGCATTCTAGACCTTCGCCCCTCTACATGATTGTAGCTATATGGAGACCCACTGAGATTGATCATTACGGACGGATTTTGTTTTATCAGCTCATCCATAGGAGTCATCTTATACAGTTTCTCCTCATCTACATTCCATAGATCTTCGCATACTGTGACAGCTATTTTCTCTCCTTTAAAATCGATACACTCAAAGGTTTCATTTGGTTCAAAATATCTGTACTCATCAAATATATCATAAGTCGGTAGTAGAGTTTTATCTACTCTTTTCAGTAGCTTTTGGTTTGAAAAGAAGAAAGCTGAATTATACAGTTTTTTTCCTCTACGCAAGTCACTCCATGCAGGACCACCTACAAGTACACCAATTCCACTGGAAGCTTCTCTAATATGCTCCAATGCCTCTTCACATCGTTTAATAAAACTAGGATAATCCAATAAATCCTTTGGAGGATAACCACAGATAGCCAACTCGCTAAAAACTATCAGATCAACCTTAGCATTCTTTGCTCTAGTGATATCCCCAATAATCTTTTCAGTATTGCCTTCTATGTCTCCAATGACATAGTTTAGTTGCGAGAGAGCTATTTCCATTACTATAACCTAGGATTGAGCTTTGAGACTAAAATAGAACTCCTACTGAAATCGCTATATAATTGTTTTTAGCATCGACAGGCTTATCCTTTAGAAACATATCATTGAGTGCATTTGAATATCTGATTCCTCCTTGAATAGAAGTACTTCCAGCCATTTTATATTCTA
>JBMYYN010000327.1:0-2546 GCA_049609445.1 Bacteroidia bacterium
GAAAAGACGATTGAATCTCTACCCAATTTTGAAAAACTCATAAAGCTAGCCCAAGACAATCCTACAAAAAAGATTCACCTGATGGGTCTCGTAAGTGATGGAGGGGTACATAGTAGTATAGAGCATTTGAAAGCTTTAAATTCTCTTTTTAAAGATAATGGGATGGACGATAGAGTTCATGTACACGCATTTACCGACGGTAGAGATACTGACCCCCAAGGAGGTATGGAATATCTAAAAGATGTGGTGGAAGATGCAGGATTTGGGAAGGCTACCTTAGCCTCTATATGTGGGCGATACTATGCCATGGATAGAGACCAGCGTTGGGAGCGAACCAAGCTTGCTTACGATCTATTAACCAATGGAATAGGAGAGAGGCATTCTGATTATCACAGTGCTATGGCTGCAAGTTATGAAGCTGGAGTTACGGACGAGTTTATAAAACCAACCCTTCTGAGTGATGATTCCAAAGTAGAAGAAGGAGATATAGTACTTTGTTTCAATTTTAGAACAGATAGAGGAAGGCAAATTACCACAGCACTGACTCAGCAAGATTTTGAAGAGCAAGGTATGAAGACACTCGACTTGGAGTACTTCACTATGACAGAATATGATAAGACCTATTCTGGAGTGAATGTTCTTTTCGATGGTCAAGATCTGAAAAACACATTAGGAGAAGTACTTTCATCCAATGGCAAGAAACAACTACGTGCAGCAGAGACTGAGAAATATCCGCACGTGACATTCTTTTTCAATGGAGGAAGAGAGGAACCATTTGAAGGAGAGGATAGAGCTATGGCCAATTCTCCCAAAGTGGCGACATATGATTTGCAGCCGGAGATGAGTGCTGTAGAGCTTACAGAGAAAGTTATACTCGCGATGCGTAAAGAAGCTCATGATTTTGTTTGTGTGAATTTTGCTAACCCAGATATGGTCGGTCATACTGGTGTGCTTAGTGCTATAGTGAAAGCTTGCGAAACCGTAGATGCTTGCTCGGAGGCTTTGATATCTTATGGTCAAAAGGAAGGCTATAGTGTCATAGTGATAGCCGATCACGGTAATGCAGACAAGGTTGTCAATGAAGATGGAAGCCCTCATACAGCTCATACGACGAATCTTGTACCTTGTTATATCTTGGATAAAGATGTGACTGCCGTCAAAAACGGAAAGCTTGCTGATATAGCACCAACTGTTCTCACTCTAATGGGCATAGAAGCTCCAGCTGAGTTTGATGGTGAGTCATTGATAGGGTAGTCTACCTCGAATACGTACATACTTTTCTTTAGGATTAAAGCTTTCTGGTGCAACAGAACTGAGGTTTAAGCATCTTATAGCCAGCAACTACGGCCTGTCTAAGTTCATTTGAAAAGATAAGGAAATCGCAATCTGAAAGAGTACAATTTATAATCTGTAATTTCATTCAGCAGTTTTCCTTTTTGCTACTTGTCAGGGATGAAACAGCTCTAAGAATACATATACCTCAAATTTTCAAAGAAAATTTTCTGATAGTAAAACTATTTTGATATAATAGTGTTACTATTTAAAATTAATAGTATTACTATCAATAATGAAATTTGCCGTAAATCTTAGCTCCTGCATAAAAGACCCAAGTACTTCTGATTTGGGTAAAAAAATGATTTCATCCAGCATAGATATAATAGATAGAATTGGTTTGGAACAATTCACCTTTAAGAAATTGGCAGAAAGTATCGATTCTGCGGAGTCTTCTGTTTATAGATACTTTGAAAGTAAACATAAGCTTTTGGTTTACCTTTCCAATTGGTATTGGAGTTGGTTACAGCACCGTATCATTCAAGAAACAAGCAGTTTTACTTCACCTTTCTTTAAATTAGAAAAGAGCATCGAACTTCTTGCTTCCCCTATCTTTCAAGATGACAATTATGAATTTGTGGATACTCAGAAACTGTACAAAATAATCATAGCAGAAGGTCCTAAAGTTTATTTAATCAAGGATGTAGCAACCGAAAACAATCTTGGAGCTTATCTCGCGTACAAGAGTTTATGTGAGCAACTTTCACGGTTTATTTTGGAGATCAATCCGAAATACAAACATTCCCATACGCTAGCTTCTACAATAGTAGAAACGTGCCATAATCAGATATTCTTCAGTGAGCACTTACCACGACTCACGGACGTCTCAGAAAATGATTATGAAGATCTCAAAGAATTTTTAATCAATTTAACGGCTGCAACACTGCACTAAGAATTATATATGAAACCTTTATCTAGATTTATAAATCTGCTTAGGCAGGACAAGAAAGATCTCGTATATCTCTATTTATATGCGATATGCAATGGTGTTATTAACCTCTCACTACCCGTTGGAATTCAAGCTATTATGAGCCTTGTATTAGCCGGTCGGTTAAGTACGAGTTGGATTATTCTTACAGGATTGGTCATGGCAGGTGTAGCTATAGCAGGATTATTTCAGATTATGCAATTGTATATCGTAGAGATTTTACAACGTAAACTATTTGCTCGAGCAGCTTTCGATTTTGCATATCGTATACCGAAGTTTAAAATTA
>JBMYYN010000328.1:0-2502 GCA_049609445.1 Bacteroidia bacterium
ACTATAATATAAAGTTATTCCGAGAAAAATAGGAGCACACATCATTACCGCTCCAACACCAAGTACTTCCACCATTACCATACCTCGCATTTTTGAAGATGAGGAACATTTTCATGTACTATGCTACATTCTTGTTGCGGCATATTACAAGTAGATAATCCTAGCACTGCTACTATAAACAATATTGTTAGCACTACCTGTTCCATCGGAAATTTCATTTATCTATCTCTTGGAAATGCCCGAGCCGAAGCCCGGGCTTTAAGTTTATACTAGTTGAGATAGGCTCAACCAGATACCAGAAGCTACCCATACGGATAGTAAGTATATTCCGTAGGTATTTGCTTTACGAAAAACTTCATGCTGCATCAATAATGTCTATCCTTTTGGGCTTATCTTCTTCGGGAATGTTCTCTACCAGCTCTACACAAAGAAGTCCATTCTTCATATAAGCTTTCTCAAGCTCGATATTGTTGCCAACTTTGAACACCCGAGAAAAGGTTTTACCGCTTAGTCCTTTGTAGAGATAGTCTTCATTCTTTTCAGCTACCTGCTTTGCAGTGCCTTCTATTCTTAATTCATTTTTATGGAATGTAATTTCGATGTCTTCTTTATCCCAGCCCGGGACTGCAACCTCTACGCGATGGCCACTATCACCTACTCGCACAACATTGTAACGAGGGTAACCAGTCATGGGTGAGTTAGAAAAGAAGTCAGGATGAAGATCAAGTCCTAAAAAGAACTTGTGAATATCATTAATATTCATTAAATTTTGCTTAGTCATAATTTTTCCTTGCGCCCTTTCGGTACGCTCTGTGCATCCTTTCGGTATGCGATTAAAAATGGGCTTTAAAAAAGCCCGTTATTTAGGGAGTATTAGCATGCACCCCCAAAACCCAATCCATCTGTGCAAGAGCTATCTTCTTCCTCCTCAGGAACACAAGCTTCATAGCTAAATCCTGGAGGAGGAGCAACTCCTGCCCAAGGCCAGCATGCTTCATCTCCTGTTGGCTCTGCCTGAACATAGTCTCTGTCAGAGTGAGGATTTAGAAGAGTAGTCCGAAAGAACCCTCTACTAACTCCTCCGGTGACGGCCCACACATTCTTATCAGAAATATAAATTTTTTCCTCTTCTTTTACTGTGTAGGTAGACCCATCATCATAGTTAATTACGGTCTGTGCACTGATTGTGGCTGAAAAGCCAAGAAGTGCTAACCCCGCTATTAGTTTATGCATATAACCTCCTTTGGGTTAAGCTTGAGGATTTCTGTTGCCAGGCTCCTCCCACCCCGCTTACCCTCCATCAGGCAGCAAGAGAATAAATGTCGTCGTTGGCATTTATTAAGTTTGTTGCGTTAACGTAGCTTCCGCACGGATTCTCCATAAGTCTACTGCACGCCTGTCGAGTCTGTATCAGCCCCATCATAAAAAGTCTTTCTGCGTCGTTTATTATATTTTCTTTTAAGCTTCTTTCTCTCTCCCGCTCTCCAAAGAAAAAATCTTTTAGAACGTCGAGAGAGTCCATCAAACTCATCTCCGCCTTTCATCGGTATACGCATTATAAAACTCCTTATGGTGGAGCTGTCGGGACTTGCACCCGAGTCCAACCGTCAGCTTATTACTTCTACGAATCAATCAATTCCAATTTCAAAATGATGCAAATCAACAATTGGTCGCTTTTGTCGATCTCGTCGATAGTCAATCCAATCATTTGTTAAATCTTCAATGAAACCGTCGTGCAGTCTCATATCGTCAACTTGAGGAGCGCCCCCCCATCGTAGTTTTATACCCACTTCTCGAGCAGCATAAATCATCGACTGTGCTACATCATCATAGATTTCCTGTTCAAGACACAGACGCTCTCCAATGAAAACACCTAAGTCTACAGCATACCCGTATAAATGAGCAGAGTGATCTGGTTTATGGGCCACTCCTTTTTCATAGTATAAAGTATGCTCTGCTTCAGTACGCTTTCCTTCTAGTACTTGTAGATTCAAATCTGCAAGCATTCCAGATACTTTTTCTACACACTCTACGAGACGGGGATCTACTCCCTCCAACCTTCGCAAGCTTGTCTCTGACAAATAGTGCTGTCTGTCAGTATATTCTACTGGTTCCATTAATTATTCATCCTCTACTTCTATAAGCCCTGTATTTATAAGATGCTCTACTGTTGCTTCTATGCCGTCACGCCTTCCAAGGCTAAACGCCGTTTGAGCGCATCCATACATACAAACGCCAAATATTATATAAGTTGCTAACATAGCACGATTCTCCTTATCAGATAGCATAAAAGTATACTTCTGAATGACAATATTATACAAAAAAATAGAATCAAAGTCAAGAAATTTTTTTCGTGACCTCTTCAAAAAAATAAAACTTGACTTTCGAATTCTTTTCGGCTATAATAATCCCTATGAAACAATATACTAAAAAACCGTGGTCGATTCGAGAACGTGTATTGCTCAAAGAGTGTTACAATAACTGCACTGCGGAGGAGCTACT
>JBMYYN010000329.1:0-2498 GCA_049609445.1 Bacteroidia bacterium
TCACTCGCGTTGTTAACTCATGTTAAGAAAATACTTCAATTCTTAATTTAGAATTAAGAACTACTTTTGTCTTATTGTTCACCACCTATAGAGTAAACTACCAATGCATACTTGGCGAGAGACATACTACAATACTATTTCAAGCATGGTAGAAATGCCTAAAGAGGAATTTGAAAAGTTTTATGCTCTGCACACATTTAATAGTTATCGCAAAGGAGAAACTGTAGTCTCAGAAGGAGAAGTAGCCACTCATGTTGCTTTTGTAATCTCAGGGGCAATCTGTTCATACTATTTGGATCAAAATGGAGAAAAACACATTGTCCAAATTGCTACTCGAGGAAATTGGATCAGCGATGCTCAAAGTTTCTTAACGGGAAATCCAAGTAGCTTTTTTGTAGAAATAGTACAAGACTGCGAAGTTCTCATGCTCAGTCGCAAGGATTTTGAACTAGTCGGAAATGATCTACGAAATGTCGACAGACTATTCCGTATAATGATGCAACGTGCATACGCAGAAGCTTTACAACGGATTGCTGGCATTTTCAGTACTTCTGCAGAAGAGCCGTACAAAAACTTAACAGACTCCAAGCCATACATTCTTCAGCAAGTTCCGCTAAGCTATATTGCCTCCTTCCTCGGGATAAAAGCCCAATCTCTGAGCAGAATTAGAAAACAAATCTCAGGTAAAAAATAAACTTAGCCTAAAAGATTTAGCATGGTTAGATTCAATACACATATCTTTAGAAAAACTGGAAACGTGTGGGACGTAGCCATTTTTATACCTAAAGAAAGAATCACTTCACTCTATTTCGAAAAAGATAGACGTATCATATGCACTATAAATGAGTTTCACTTTCATGCAGCCTTGATGCCAAATGGAGATGGCAACTACTTTGTCAATACAAATAAAGAAGTAAGAAAATCAACAGGAATAAATTTGGGTGATGAGGTCGAAGTAACAATAAAAGTAGACACTAGCATGTACGGAATGCCACTACCAGAAGAGTTCAAAACTGCGTGGGAACTTGATGAGGAAGGCAAGGTGCTCTTTGACAAACTCACTATGGGTAAACAAAGAAGCCTGATACATATCGTAGGAAAACTCAAATCATCTGAAAAGCGTATAGAAAAGTCGCTGGTCATTCTAGAATACCTTAAATCTGTACAAGGTAAACTGGATTTTAAAGAGTTAAATCAAGCATTTAAATACGCAAATAAGAAATGAGCAACCAAGAACATTGGGAAAAAATATACACAACCAAGACGCCCAGCGAAGTAAGCTGGACACAAGAAGTACCTCAAACGTCCCTCGATCTCATCGCAAAATTTGATCTTCCTAAATTTGCTCATATTATAGACATAGGTGGTGGTGATAGCTTACTCGTGGATCATCTACTCGCTCTCGGCTATACTAATGTGACCGTACTTGATATATCCAAAGCAGCTATAGAAAGAGCGAAAAAGAGACTCGGTGAAGATGCAGAAAAAGTCACCTGGCTAGTACAGGATATCACTAGATTTAGTCCAAAAGGTCGCTATGACCTTTGGCACGATAGAGCAGTATTTCATTTTTTAACTTCACCCGAGGACAAAACATACTACGTGGACAAAGTAAGACATGCAAGCCACGTAGTACTAGGAACATTTTCTAAGTCTGGGCCCCTAAAGTGCAGCAGTCTGCCAATCACTCAATACGACGAGAAAGACTTCACTGACCTGTTTTCAACGGACTTTGAAATCAAGGAGTATTTCACTATCGACCACACTACCCCTTTTGACACTATTCAGAATTTTTCATTCGCAAGAATGACTCGAAAACTGAATTGACTAATATCATAAGAATTTTCATTTTCTTTATTTTTAATTGTTCTAAATAAAAATAGCTTTGCAGCGAAATACTAAAAAATGGAAATAAAACTGCGTTTAACAATCATCTTGGTGTTTGTCTCTGGAGCTCTTTTGGCACAGACGAATGACACCACCGTCACACAAAGAAAAAACTCTGCTCAAACTCTAATAGACAGTAAGGGAGGAAACCTTCTCATGGCTGCTTATGGCGAAGTACACTACAATCAGCCTTTTGGGAATAGCTCTCAGTATAACGGACAACTAGATGTACATCGTCAAGTCCTGTTATTCGGATACAAGTTTGACAAGAAAACAACCTTCGTTACGGAAATAGAGATAGAGCATATCAAGGAAGTATACCTTGAGCAAGCATTCCTAAACTATCAAGCTAAGCCTTGGTTGAATGTACAAGCTGGTTTGCTTCTTATTCCAATGGGAATCGTAAATGAATACCATGAACCTACTACTTTCAATGGTGTAGAACGTCCGATGTTGGACAATGTGATGGTTCCTACTACTTGGCGAGAAATAGGTGCAGGTATCGCGGGTAATATTCCTAATGTAGGCTTGCGTTATCAATTGTATGCCGTAAATGGCCCGTTAGGATATGACAATGGAGCTAAACTAAATGGAAAGAAACCTATACGTGG
>JBMYYN010000330.1:0-2495 GCA_049609445.1 Bacteroidia bacterium
AATAGGTATCCGCAGAGAGTCCTATGACTTTATAGTTCACCTGAAAGTATGCAGCTGTTAAAGCGATTCCATTTCCTAAAAATAATCCGCCTATCAAGATAAATAAACCTTGATAATTGAAAATAGACATTACTTGTCCGGAGTCTGACCCGAGAGCCTTGAGTAGACCAATCATAGGAATTCTGTCAATGATGAGAATGAGCAAAACCGTAATAATATTAATAATGGCTACTATGAGCATAAGTATGATAATAACTACTACGTTAGTATCAACGATCTCTAGCCATTGAAAAATAGCTGGGTACAATTCAGAAATAGAATTGATAGCATAGTTATAGTCGAGTAGTTTAGTGAGTTTAGACTGCAAATCTGTGATATCTTCATAGTTGTTGACTTTTACTTCATACCCACCAGCTAAATTGTAGTCTTCATTTTCTAAACGCTGCAATACCCTGATATGTGCTATGGCAAATTGCTTGTCAAACTCTTGAAGTCCAGTGTTGAAAATTCCTACTACTTTAGGTCGCCGTCTTCTGACATCTTCATTGTCAATAAAATATAAATTTAGCCGATCTCCAGTGTCAACACTCATTATTTGAGCTGTGTACTCAGATAATAAGATATCATACAGGTCCACGCTATCCGTGTATTGGGGGATAGTACCCCGTAGTAGATGTTTCTCGTAAAAGCGAAAGTCGTAGTCGTGCGGCAACCCTTTGAGGATAACACCTTCCAGAGTAGAGTCTGATTTGAGAATTCCGGCTTTGTTTATAAATGGAAAGACACTAGATACTGTTTCTTCTCGTTTGGCGTTATTTATAAAAATAGTGTCTGTTTCAAATAGGTTACTTTCGTTTCCTGTAGCTAATTGATAACGTGTGATGGAGATATCTCCAGCATAGCCACGTACCTTTTGTTTTATCTCTTTCTTAAATCCAAGAAGGATGCCAAATGCAAGTAAAACCACGCATACGCTTATAGAAACAGCAGCATTGGCTAGTACAGTAATCGTTTTAGTAAATGAGTGTTGTTTACTTAGACTTAACTTCTTTGCTATGTAGTACCCTATTTGCATACTTTTGACCCTACAAGATTATAAACTTAAATGAAGAAAACAGTATTAATCACCTTTTTGATGGGAATATTTTTCGCTTGTCAATCGTCAAGAGACAATGTCGATGAGGTGAAGGATAGCACTGACTTGATTGACACGAAGGTGATTCCTTCTGATGATATTGTCATGGGAGCGGAAAGACTAACATCTTATCTTCCTACTTTGATGGGTAAAAGGGTAGCATTGGTTGTTAATCAGACAAGTGTAATCAATGGCTCGCACTTGGTAGACACCTTTGGAAGTATAGGTGTGAATGTTGTTAAGGTTTTTGCTCCAGAGCATGGATTCAGAGGAAATCATAGTGCGGGTGCTGTTATCAAAGATGGGAAAGACCAAAAGTCAGGCCTACCGGTAGTCTCGTTATATGGAAGAAATAAGAAACCAACGGCGGAAATGCTTAAAGATGTAGATGTAGTTGTTTTTGATATTCAAGATGTAGGTGTCAGGTTTTATACTTACATATCTACCATGCACTATGTGATGGAAGCATGTGCTGAGCTAGGAAAAAAAGTAGTGGTTCTTGACCGGCCAAATCCTAATGGTTTTTATGTTGACGGGCCAATTTTGGACAAAGAATTTAAGTCTTTTATAGGGATGCACGCTATACCGCTTGTGCATGGGCTTACGGTCGGCGAGTTAGCTTTGATGATCAATGGAGAAAAATGGTTGAAAAATGAAGTGGTCTGTGATCTGCAAGTAGTGACCTGTGGGAATTATGGACATAATGTTCTGTATGAGTTGCCTATATGGCCATCCCCAAATCTTCCTAATATGAATTCTGTTTACCTTTATCCATACTTGGGGCTATTTGAAGGAACTAACGTAAGTATTGGACGTGGAACGAATAAACCCTTTCAGATCGTCGGAAGACCAGGAGAAGAAGGAGATTATAGTTTTACACCTGTGAGCATACCAGGGGTGTCCAAAAACCCAAAACATTTAAGTAAAGTTTGTATAGGTTATGAAGTGAATGATGTATTGGATAGTTCCTTATTCAACGATCCTAAACTTAATCTTTCTCATTTGATTTCCTTTTACAAGTCAAATAAGAGTGAAAATGGAATTTATTTTAGAGATTTTTTCTACAAGCTAGCGGGTAATAAAGAGCTAAGAACTCAAATAGAGCAAGGGATGAGTGAAGATGAGATTAGAAAAACATGGCAACCTAAATTAGAGGAATATAAAAGGATGAGAAAAAAATATCTTTTGTATTAATAGTATTGGATAATTGAAATATTAATAACATCTTTGCAGCCCTAAAAAAATAGAGGTATGTCTAGAGTTTGTGATTTAACAGGAAAAAAAGCGATGGCTGGGAACAATGTTTCTCACTCAAAGAGAAGAACGAAAAGAAGATTTTATCCAAATCTTCAAACTAAGA
>JBMYYN010000331.1:0-2474 GCA_049609445.1 Bacteroidia bacterium
AGACTTTCTTTTCCTGCAAATTCCTGGTCGTTATTGGGATCCATATAGCGTAGGAAGTACCAACTACTACCAGCATATCCCGGCATGGTATCCGTCTCTCTTCTACCTTTAGAAGTGTTAACCCATTCAGCGTTATTAGCCAATGGACTTTCAGCTGACCCCTTAGCTTCATAACTATCTACCTCCGGAAGTTCTACAGGCAGTTCTGTCACCACGGTAGGGACTCCATCATTATGAATTATCGGGAACGGCTCTCCCCAATATCTTTGACGGCTATATCCTGCATCTCTTAGCTTGTAATTGACCTTTCGAGTGCCAAATCCACGTTCTTCTGCTAGTTGGATGATAGCTGATATTCCTTCTTTGACTGAAAGTCTATCGAAATTTTCACTATTCATTAGCTTACCATACTTAGCATCGTACGACTTCTCTTTTATGTCTATTTCCTCTTTACTTGCAATTACTTGTATGATGTCAAGACCAAATTTGGTGGCAAATGCGTGATCTCTTTCGTCGTGTGCAGGAACAGCCATAATAGCACCCGTGCCATATCCACTCAAGACATATTCTGAGATGTAGATTGGAATTCTATTTTTAGTAAATGGATGAAGAGCATAAGCCCCTGTGAAAACACCGCTGACAGACTTATCCATCATACGCTCACGCTCACTCTTATTGTTGGCTACTGCAGCATATTCTTCTATCTCCGCTTTTTGCTCTGCGGTAGTAATCTGACTTACAGCCTCGTGATCTGGTGCCAATACCATAAACGTAGCTCCAAATATTGTGTCCGGTCTAGTAGTGAATACTTCGATGTCTGTGCTCGTGTTTTCAATTCTAAAATTAATACTAGCACCTTCGCTACGTCCTATCCAGTTCTTTTGTATTTCTTTGATGCTGTCGCTCCATTCTATGCGATTCAATCCTTCCAGCAAGCGGTCTGCATACGCAGTGATGCGGAGATACCATTGACGCATAACTTTTTGAGTGACAGGGTGACCTCCTCTTTCAGATAGACCATTTTTCACCTCATCATTTGCCAATACGGTTCCTAGTTCTTCGCACCAGTTTACAGTAGTTTCTTTTTGAAACGCAAGCCTGTAACACTGCAAGACAGCCTCACGTTCTTTTCCACTTTTATTTTCCCATTCATGTGCTGTGAAGGGTTCTACTTCGTCTCCATTATGAGCGACATTGATGTTTCCTTCAACTTCAAAGATGGAAATCAATGAATCCAAAGATTCTGCTTTGTCGCTTTTGGCATTGTACCATGATTCGAAAAGTTGAATGAAAATCCATTGAGTCCATTTATAATAGTTAGGATCTGTGGTCCTGATTTCTCTGTCCCAGTCATAGCAAAATCCAATGCGATTCAACTGTTCCTTATAACGAGTTAGGTTTTGTTCTGTAGTGATAGCAGGATGCTGACCCGTCTGAATAGCGTATTGTTCTGCAGGAAGTCCAAATGCATCAAATCCCATTGGATGCAAAACATTATATCCATTGAGACGTTTATATCTGCTTACGATATCTGTCGCGATATAGCCCAAAGGATGTCCTACATGCAGACCAGCTCCACTCGGGTATGGAAACATATCTAGAGCATAAAACTTGGGTTTGCTATGATCTATTCTAGTCTTGTATATTTCGTTTGAGGACCATTCAGACTGCCATTTGCTTTCTATCGCTTTAAAATTGTACGAACTCATTACTTTTCAGAAAGCGGCAAAGTTAGTGGAACACACCCTATTTTTTGGATTTCTTCAGATTGTTTTTAGTTGATGACTCCGCACAAAATAAGGCTGAAATATAGGAACGTAATGGTCAAACAATATTTTACAAATAATCAGGTTTTAAATGTGGACGCTGCATTTGTCTTGTCAAGGATAAAAGGACACTTTCGATGTAGAGTAATGACGGAAGGAGTGAACCTTAAGTACAAGATTTTTTATAAATCTGGTATCAATACATTTTGATGTTATTTTTGTCCAGGCTTTGCAAAGTGGTAGTCACTGAGAAAAGCACACTAGCCATAGAGGTAGAATAAATAAAATAGAGAACAGACCATGTCAAGTAATAAGAATTCTAAAATAGATACAAGTTCATCTTCAAAGCCACAGTTCGTATTTGGTACGGCAAACTATAAGCTCCTCGTAATCGGGATTGTTGTAGTAGTATTGGGTTTCATATTGATGTACGGAAAAGAAGATATTTATGATTTTAGAAAAATCACATTGGCTCCGTTTGTAGTGATTGCAGGATTTGTGATTGCTATGGTTTCTATTTTTGTCAAACCAAAAGATAAATAATGACTCTAGTAGAGTCAGTTGTCCTTGGTATCATCCAAGGTCTTACAGAGTTCTTACCTGTAAGTAGTAGTGGACATATAGAGCTTGGTAAAGCTATCTTTGGAATAGAAGAGAAGGAAGCAGGTCTTCTATTTACTGTAGTACTTCATTTTGCCACAGCACTAA
>JBMYYN010000332.1:0-2457 GCA_049609445.1 Bacteroidia bacterium
ATTGCGGTTTAGGGCTACTTCAAACTGGTCTGAAGAAATAGTCGGAGCAGTTATAAGACCCAAATCTCCATGACGTATAGAAGATGTACCACTGCCAAAATAGGACCCAGAACGACTTCCAAATGTATAGCTAATATCAGCTCCTAGACCATTCGTGCTTTGACCAGTAGATGAGTTATTGTCCGAGTCGATATATAGAGTCACATCATTGAGATCCTGAAGGTTGATTTCTGTTCCTACGTCTATTGATAAATAGAGATATTCGTCCGTATGGCTCACCTTAAGGCTACCAAAATCTATTCCAGAACTACCGTTGTCACCGGAGACATCCGTATGTATGTTAGAGACAGTATTCCAATCGTTGAATTTGCCATCTACGAGGATAGCGTTTTGTCCTGAGACTAATAAAGGCAGCAAGAGGAGAAATGCGAGTGAAGAGAATACTTTTAGAGTGGATAAATACATATGTCTCCAAAGGTAAACCAAAGCAGTCAAGGGTTTATCGCTAGAGCGTCCTTATTCTTTTATTTCTTAGCCCCAGTCTATATGATTTGTGGTCTGAAGTTATGATTCGCTATCCAGAAGAAGCTCTTCGTTTGCGATATATACCGCAAAGTATGGGTGCTCAGAATTGGTTTTCTTCAGGAAGACAATAAATGGGCGGTTAAAAATCATACTCTTTGGTTCCTCAATTTCTTCAGCTGATTCTGTTACTTCGAGCATTGCTTCACTTTCCACTTCAGCTCCTTTCTCATTTAGTATGAACGCATTCCTTTGGTACGCCTCAGTAACCTCATAATCTGTCACGTCAGAACTAAATGTACTGCCGATAAATTCGGAATACTTTTTATCAAGGTTAAATTCTATCACGGGTATGTTCACGTGATCTTGATTTGAGAATGTTTGGTAGCCCGATTCCTTGGACAGTTCAGAGTATCGAGTAAAGTATTCCTCAAAGCTCATTGTTTTCTTATTTCCGTGAGGCATTATCAATATGATTTCGTGTCCTTTATTCTTTGGAAATAGGGATACAGAAAACTCGTCATCACTTATGAAGTAGTTGATACTAGCAGGGAATGAACTCCCCCAAAATCCAAAGGATTCTACATTCGAATTTCCGAACTTAAGCGGCTTCCCAAATCGCGTCATGGGTCGTTCGAAGGGAAGAGAGTTCTTGAAAAAAGCCTTTGCTCTGATTTGATTGCCATCTATTTCCACAGAGGTATTGTATTCGTTTTCATCGAGTACTCCTTCGTAACTTGTAGTCTTGTTCAGTTCATCTAGTTCATTGCTTGTAAACTTATTCAACGGAAGTCCAATAGTGGTCCGAATTTCATCCCATGCAAAGGGTAGAGTAGCACCGTAAATGATGTTGCTACTTGTACTAAATTTGCTTTCCAATGTAGCCACAAAATCAGTTTTATCAAGGTTGTTTACATCTAGAATCTCTGGAAACTGTTCTTTTTCCTGCGTGTCAGAAGTACAACTATAGATACTGACTAGTATCAAGAAAAGGTAAAGGAGTTTATTCATTCTAATGCAAAACTAAAAAGTAAATGCACAAGCATTCTTGTTTAATCATCAAATAATCCAACGATATTGAACTGAGCACGACTTTATCCATACAATTTCAATTGGAAATCGAATTGACGTTGTTCATTTTTCTTCCAGATGTTTAAATTTGTTTTAATGGACTACAACATCATCATTGTCTCTCTTTCAGTTTGTATAGTTTTATCGTATTTCTTTAGTGAAATCTCAAAACGTACCAATATACCATCAGTACTTATGCTGATAGTAGCGGGTGTCGGTTTCGGTCAGTTTCTCAACTATTATCCTGAGTACCAAATGGATTTCTTTCCCTACCTCAAAATACTTGGAACCGTAGGGCTTATTATGATTGTGCTTGAGGGAGCTCTGGATTTAGAGCTTTCGCGAAAAAAGAAAGGTCTCATTATAAAGGCTACCTTGATTGCTATACTTGGAATAGCAGGTTCTATTCTCGTCATAGCTCCTGTTTTTCATTTTTTGATGGGTATGACGCTATCATCAGCTATCTTGTATTCTACTCCATTGGCAGTAATTAGTAGTGCCATCGTGATACCCAGTGTGACGAGCCTGATGGAGTATGACAAGGAGTTGTTGATATATGAGAGTTGTATATCTGATATCATAGGTATTATGATGTTTAATCTGATTGTCAGCATATTAGAGACCAACGAGCTAGGTCAGTCTATTGGAGAATTTACATTTGAAGCCTTGGCGACTATCATCGTTTCGTTACTCGTAGGAGTGGGGCTTGTTCTTCTCTTTAAGTTTTTGAATGCCAAAGTGAAGCTGTTCTTTTTTATCTCTATTCTCATATTGATATATGCTCTTGGCAAAATGATTCACCTGAGTCCATTGATACTGATACTTGTGTTTGGTCTTATACTAAAGAATCATCATCTAGTATTC
>JBMYYN010000333.1:0-2453 GCA_049609445.1 Bacteroidia bacterium
CTTTTGGATTAAGATATTTGGGGTTTCACCAGCTTCTGTTCGTTTTCCTTCTTTAATATTTAGCAGTATTTCAGTTCTATATATATACAAACTGGGCACAAACTTCCTGAACAAACGAGTAGGACTCTATGCTGCAATCATCTATATTCTTTCCAATTATCATATCGTATATTCTCATGAAGCGAGGGTATATTCATTATTGGGAATGTTGGCTATAATGTCGATGTACTACTTCTCGAAAGCGATTCAGATATGTACCCAAAAGCCCAATACAAATAGCGAGTTCAAGACAGCCATTCGAAAGACCCTGGCTATAGTCATAGTCTTGAATACACTCCTCATTTATTCGCACTATTTTGGCTTCTTCATACTGATCACGCAGTTCATTTTTGTCTTATTTCAAAAGGAACTGATAACCAAATACTGGAAGCAAGTCCTTTTATGCGGATCTGTTATAGCAGTGCTCTACCTCCCGAATATACTGATAGTCCTAGAACGATTTATAGACTCTTCATCCAACGGTACTTGGGTAAAACCAACCGGTGGAATTGCCAGCCTCTATGACATGCTAAGATTGTTTACAAACGAACCTGTGGTGACGGTCTTTACCATCTTGCTACTAGTCTCAGCTCTCATCAAATCGGTGTTGAATAAAAGAAAGGAATCGACACAGACGTACAATCGTCTTGTGATTTTCTGGTTTACATTTATCCTCTTTTTCATGTTTGGTTTCTCATTCCTGGTCCCAATATTTTTAGATCGGTATTTGATGCCCGCTGCTATAGCATTTAGCCTAGTAGTAGCCTTATCAATAAACTACTTGCTAGAAAATCAAAAATACAAGGACATACTTTCTGTTGCAGTCTGCATCCTTTTTGCAATCACTGTACAACCTAACAAAACCAACAAAAGAGATGTAAAAGGGACCATTGACAAGGTAATTGAGATCAAGCAACCCAACACAAACGTAGCTATTTGTCCTTCTAGTTTTGCTTTGAACTTTGCCTATTACTACGAGAGAGAACTATTTACGGATTACAATTCGGATGACATTTACTCGAACATCGAAAATGCACTAAAAATGGAAAACATACACTTCGTAGACACCATAGAAAACATAGATGTTTCTGAATGGGACGATGTGATCTATCTAGACGCGGCAGCCGACTTTTCGTATCCTCACAATGGAATAAAAGACGAACTGAATAAGAACCACGTGCTGAAAGCACGCTATCCTTTTTATGAGATATTCAATGTGTATGAATATGAACCCAAGTAAGCCACTTTAAAAATCTCTGGCCTAGGATGAATTTAGACTCTTGGATAATTTAACTTCAACAACCTCGCCTTTGGCAATCAACAATTTGGTATTTTCGCGGCCATGCAATTTTGGTGGCTGTTTCTATTGTTTTTCTTTCCGTTCATCGGCGGAGTATTTGGGCTAGTAGTACAGTCTGAAAAAACGAGACAACTGAAGCTTTTCTTAGCTTTTAGCGGTGCTTTTTTGATAAGCATCACCTTCTTAAACCTCTTTCCTGAGGTATTTGAAAAACTAGGTCATAACGCAGGGTACTACATTCTAGGAGGATTCTTCTTACAGATTGTATTAGATTTCTTTACCAAAGGAGTAGAACACGGACATCTACACTTTCACGAGTTCAAAAAAGGCTTCCCCTACTCTATCTTCATAGCTCTAAGTCTACATGCCTTCATCGAAGGATTGGGACTCGGAGGAGAAGTCTTTTCAGAAGCTATTCAAAACAATATGGTTTTTGCAATTGGGTTACACGAATTACCTGCTGCTTTTGCACTTGCCATCGTGCTTAAAAGTGTATTTAGACAAAGCAACACCAACTACCTGTTTGTCGCTTTGTATGCACTTATGGTCCCAGCTGGAATGTTTATGGGCTCCTATCTTGTGGAATATCAAGAAATACTCACTGGCCTAATCGGCTTAGTGATTGGTGTCTTTCTTCATATCAGTACGACTATACTGTTTGAAAACAACGAGAGCCATACCTATGGCCGATACAAACTCGTTGCTATAGTGATAGGGCTTGCAGTAGCTCTACTTGCTGTTAATTTTCACATACATTGACCCGCGGACGCAAACTAAAACTTGGATTTTATAGCATAGCACTGATTTGTGCTTGTGTATATTGGTACTCCGTCCATTTTCCTTCAGAGAAACCTACAGAGAGTATTTCTGTCTTATTACCACCACTTCCTCCTGACACCTCTCGTATTACGGAAGCTTTATCCTTCTGTGACAGCTTAGGTATGAATAGCGACTTTGCCATTTTGATGGATTTGACCACCCACTCAGGCAACTATCGCTTCTTTGGAGTGGATCTGAGCACCAAGGACACGGTTCTGTCTGCACTTGTTGCACACGGACATTGCAAGACTACGGACCACAGATTAGCACAGTTTAGCAACGAGGTAGGTAGCAA
>JBMYYN010000334.1:0-2437 GCA_049609445.1 Bacteroidia bacterium
TGGTACTACGGAAATTATAATGATTGAATTGCAAAAAGCGAAAAGAGGAGCGACTATAATAAATCATACGATAGGAGGGGCTTTTCATTCAGGTGCCGATTTAAAGGGCTCTGGTTATAGATACAGTGAAACTTTTTATGGTAGAGCTTTCGATGCGGGAAGAACACTTCCTATTGATAGCATTTACGTAGAGGATGATCTTTTGGATACGGCGTCTATGCCAATAGGCTTAGCACTCGGGTATACTGTAAGCAATGGAGATAGATGGGCTCTATCTTTAGAGATGCAGAAGAGGTCTTGGTCCACGGTCACAGACAAAAGCACTGGAGAAAAATTCTTTGATAATACTAGATACTCTGCAGGTTTCAGTATAGTACCAAGTCCTAAGTATGGAGAGAAAGGAAATTTCTTAAAAAAAGTAAGGTATAGTATAGGAGGTCGTTATGAAAACTTGTACTACAACTTTAATAATACACAACTGAATGAGATTGGCATAAGTTTTGGACTAGGATTACCAGTTGTAAAATCTATAAGACTGGAAGAAGAGAAAGTAGCAATTGTAAGTATGATAAATATAACTGCAGAGTATGTTACTAGAGGTACGACAGAAGGAGGATTGATACAAGAAGATTATTTTAACATAGGATTAGGATTAAATTTAAACGATAAATGGTTTACAAAAAGGAAATATCAATAAAAGCGAATAAAATGAAAAAGTATATAGTTTTAGCTTTTGTGGCTTTACTCAGTACAGCTGCATTAGCACAGGAGAAGGTAGAAGCTCCTGAATGTGCAAATAAATGGGGAGTGGATAGTGCTGAGACAGCTAAAAAGTTGTCACTTTTTAATCAGTACTACCAAGAGAAAAAGTATGCCGAAGCATATCCTTACTGGAAGTATCTTTTTGATAATGCACCTTGTATTCAAAAAAGAATCACGTACGCAGGTCCATATATCGTGAAGCAAAAGATTAAGACAATCCATAGCACAAGAAAACCTATTTATAAAGCAGAGAAGGATTCTTTAAAAGTTCTTAAAGCTGCAACAGCTCCAGGGAGTATCGATGCATACAAGGCTTATAAAAAAGAAGTAAAAGCCAATAAGGCTGCTCACAGTGCTTTGCTAAATGAACACGCACAGATAGTGTTTGATTGTTTTGCAAAAAGAATTGAATTCTTTGGTCAAGAAGGATACGTGAAGGGAAAATGGGCTAATGAAATTGTGAAATTGACTCCAGCAGATAGAGCTAAAGGTTTGGCTATGTTCGAAGAGTCTGTGAACATGGAAGGAGATAAGACTACATCTAAAGTTCCTAAAGATTTCATATATGCAGGTGTAAAAGAGTACAAGGCTAAGAAGCTTACTCTCGATAGCTTGTTTAGAATCCTTGATATGGTGTCTCCTATCATTGATAATAACATAGCTAAGTATACAGTAAGTGGTTTAAGTGCTAAAGATTCGACTAAAGGTGTAAAGTGGGTAGCAACTCAGGATGCAATCATCAATATGATGAAGCCTTACTTAAACTGTGATAAACTTCAGGAACTTAAGGAGCCATTTTTTGCTGATAACAGTGAAAATGCAAGTTGGTTAAGTTCTACTGTGAAATTGCTTGATCGCGGAGGTTGTGAGAGCAAAGAGTTTTACTTGAAATGTTCTGAAGCTCTGTATAAATTGGAGCCAAGTAGCGATGCGGCACTTTCACTTGCTAAGGCATTTGGTAAGCAAGGTGATAATGCAAAAGCGATAGATTACTACACCAAAGCTGCAGACTTAGCAGAGACTGCTGATGCAAAGTATGATATCTGGATCAAGTTGGCGAAAACCGCTAAAAACACAAAGAAATACTCTTCAGTGAGAGATTATGCTCGTAAAGCATTAGAAATAAAACCTAATAGCGGAGAAGCTTATATCTTAATTGGAGATGCATATGCTCTTAGTGCTTCTAGCTGTGGGTCAGGTGACCTGGGAGCCGGAGGTGTATGTCTAGCTGCTGTAGATAAATATGCCAAAGCAAAAAGTGTAGATCCATCTGTAGCTGAGACAGCTCAAGCTAAAATCAATAAGTACTCAGCTTACTTCCCAAACAAAGAAGATGCATTCTTCAAGGGAATTAGTGCAGGAGCATCTTATAGAGTAGGGTGCTGGATAGGAGAAACAACTACGGTTAGATTCGGTAGCTAATATCATCATCTGATGAATTCTAATAATTTTTTAAAAGCGGTAATGATAATCATTGCCGCTTTTTTCATGTCTTGCAGTGGAGATAAAACGACACTAGAAGACATGTCAGAGCTAAATAAGCAGAGAGATAGTCTCACGGTGGAAATAGCCGAAGACGTCAATATAGTATATACGGACTCTGCTATGCTTCGGGCTAAAATAAATGCACCCGTAATGAAAAGATATCCTGACGAGGAGAAGCCACGTTTAGAAA
>JBMYYN010000335.1:0-2430 GCA_049609445.1 Bacteroidia bacterium
ATAAACTAACAGATTGCTCTAGGGTCATTATGTATACCACCATAGTGATAGCAAAGACAATCCATCCAAAAATTGTATTAATTCTTTTAAAACTATTCATTCTAGATTTTTAATAAGATGGCGAAAATAAATATTTAGTTTATAAAGTAGCCACCGACTTACATTTCTGTAGATGATTCGAGTACCAAAAAAGTTACTTTCATCTATAAGATTTATCGTGTCATTCATTAATACGAATAAATTTGCCGTATTCTTATAACGTAATGAGCAACATATTTACTCTCTCCAATTGCCCTGTTTGCAATAACAACACATTCACAGATTTCCTTGAAGTGAAAGATTGGTTGGTCAGTAAGGAGCCATATCAGATAAAAGAATGCAACTCTTGTGGGTTTAGATTCACACAGGATGCTCCGTCTCAAGAGCATATCGCACCATACTACAATAGCGAAGAATATGTAGAACATAGCGACACCAAGTCTGGACTGATATATAGCTTGTACCATCAAGCACGAAAGAAAATGCTTCAGTATAAACTGAACAAAATCAAAAAGCTTACAGATGACAAGGCTCTACTGGATATTGGTTCTGGATCAGGATACTTCTTGAACCATATGAAACAAAATGGGTATGATGTCACAGGAGTTGAAATAAGTGATAAAGCCGTAGCACTTTGTAAATCTAAATTTGGAATAGATGCTAACCACCCTTCAAAGTTTTTAGGTAAAGAACTAAAGGGACCGTTTGACATTATCACTCTTTGGCATGTATTTGAACACGTTTATACCTATGACGAATACTTTGCCTTATTTGATGAGTACCTAACTAAGGACGGGCACCTAGTCGTTGCTCTACCTAACTGCAATAGTACTGATGCTTCATTCTATAAAGAGCATTGGGCTGCTTATGATGTGCCAAGACACCTATGGCACTTCACTCCAGACACATTTGAAAAGTTTGCTTCACGTCGAGGGTTCCAATTAATCAAAAAACACCGACTACCGCTGGACTCATTTTTTATCAGCATGGTAAGTGCCAGTTATAAATCATCATTTACGTTTCTGCCGTTTACATTGGCTGTAGGTTTTGCATCGTGGTTTATATCGTTGTTTGACATAAACCGTTCGAGCTCTTTAATCTATGTACTGAAGAAAAAGTAGAATTACAATTTCACAAAAGTCTTGGTTATAGACTCTTTCCCTTGAACTACTTTGATATAGTAGTTTCCATTGTTCCAGCTTTTTACATTTACTGGCTCTAGGTTCTTTGAAGAATAGGCTAAGGTTCCTTTACTGTCAAAGATGAAAATTTCAGCACGAGCCCCAACTGTAGACTCAATGAACAATTTTTCTGAGGTGGGGTTAGGATATACTTTGATCTTTACACTTTCCAAATTAGATACGATCGAAGGTTCACCTTCTGAGATAGTCAAGACATCTGTATATACTTGGTCACCTCCTGTCTTTCCATTTCCATTGGCTCCAAGAACTGCCGCATAAAACTTAACCTCTCCGGATCCAGCTTCTGGAGCTGTCCAAGTAGCATCCCAAGTCACTCCGCCAGCACCGGAACTACTAGCAAACTTGTGAGTTACTCTATTTTGACTTGAAACGAGATTGACATTGTCACTATTTGCAAATTCTCCAATAGTAGCTCCGTTTTTGTCTTCTGCACTCATTTCAAATCCCCATACAGATATTCCGCTTTTAGTAGGATTCAAGCTTATCGTATAGGTTTTGCCGGGCACATACCCTCCGACTTCTATATCGCTACTTAAGAACTTCTGCTCTACTGGGGCACCACCACTGTGACATCCACCATTGGTAGAGCATGTACTTCCATCAGATGGAGATCCACTCTTACCACCAGGAGATCCACCCCGATTTGACATAAAAACTAAAGAAGCACCGACTAAAAGTGCATATTTTATTGAATTAGTATTGAATTTCATTTGATAAATAATATGCTGTATGCGTTCAAAAATAACAAATCCACTTCTATGCAAATGCCATGAGTTTGTTAGATATTAACAAATACATTAGATTTGCAGCAATATATAAGATTAGGAAGGGGTCAAAAGCCCCTTTTTTCTTACCAAAAATTTTGAGTGTAAAAGAATTAATAACGAAGATCATAACTGAAGAACTTGACTCTACAGACAACTTTTTAGTGGGTGTAGATGTAAATCAAGCAGAAACAGATTTGAAGTTTTATATAGATGGTATAGAGGGAGTTAGTGTGCAAGTTTGCACTAGACTAAGTCGCAAAATATCACGCATATTGGATGAAGAGTATCTGGACGACCAACCGATTAGATACGAAATATCTTCTCCGGGAGTAGACCAACCGTTGGTGGACAAGAGACAGTATCCACAGCACATAGGACGAGATCTTATGATAGATTGCACGGACGAAAGCACTGTAGAAGGT
>JBMYYN010000336.1:0-2386 GCA_049609445.1 Bacteroidia bacterium
ACAGTGGCCAGACATGCATCGCTCCAGATTATGTATTTGTACACAGCAGCATCAAAAATGAATTCATTGATAAAGTGAAAGTTGAAATAGCGAAGTCTGATTTCTCTACGCAAAATGAAAATTATGTCCAGATAATCAATGATCGTAATGTTGAACGACTTGCCAAACTAATTGACCCTAGTAAGGTCATCCAAGGAGGTGATGTAGACCGCCCAAATCGAATTATTTCACCAACTGTATTAGATGGAGTGACATTCCAAGATGCTATTATGCAAGAAGAGATATTTGGACCGCTGATGGCTGTTATAGAATATGACGATTTAGACTGGGCCATCAATAAAGTCAAAAAACGGCCTAAACCTTTGGCATGTTATATCTACTCTACTGATAATAAAGTCAAAAAAAAGATTCTTCATGAACTCTCATTTGGAGGAGGAGGAATCAACGAATCTGTAATGCACATTTCTAATCCACATTTTGGATATGGCGGAGTTGGAGAAAGTGGATTGGGAAGTTACCACGGCAAATATGGATTTGATGATTTTAGTCATTACAAAAGCATCATCGAAAAGCCATCTTGGTTTGAACCCAATTTTAAATACTACAAAAGAACCGCAGTCAAGTATTCGTTTATTAGAAAGCTTATGAAGCTATAATCAGAGCTTCAACGCCCACTTGTATTTAACTGCCAGATATCGAATCACAAATACCACAACCATGGATATCCCCATGTTGAGATGATGGGCATCGGAAATAGTCTCCAATAGTAAATAAACCAATCCTCCTGCAAGACAAGCACTTGCATATATTTCTCCTCTAAAAATAAGAGGAACTTGATTGCTGAGCACATCTCTGGTCACACCTCCAAATGTAGCCGATACCATTCCCATAAGTATAGCGATAATAGGATCCAGACCTAACTCTATAGTCTTCTGAACTCCTAAAATGGTAAATAGCCCAAGACCCATACTATCAAACACAAATCTGCTTCGTCTAAGTCTCTGTATTCTAGCCCCAAAAGTGTAGGACAATACTGCCGACACTATGATGACCAAAAGATAATTCGTATCCATCATCCATCCTACGGGTGTCTCTCCGATAAGCAAATCACGGATGGTACCTCCACCTAAGGCAGTAATAAATCCAATAATTGAAGCTCCTACAACATCAAAATCATTGTCGATAGCTGTGAGCACGCCACTTATACCAAAAACCAAAACCCCTGTGAGGTTCATAATATATATCCAATCCAAAATTTATTTTTGCTATGTAAAACTACTGCGTTACAATTGTGATTCAAAATTAAGCAAACCAAACCATGAATAACCCTAAGTTTCCTATCCAACTGACTTTTAATATTTCTTCCCTCGCAAATGACTTTTCAGCTAAAGATGCAGATGGTCGCACGATAGCATACGTGAAGCAGAAGCTATTTAAGTTTAAAGAAGATGTCACGGTATATGACGACGAGTCTAAGAACATGGCTTTGTATAAAATAAAAGCCGACCGCTGGATAGACTTCTCTGCTGCATATAGTATCACCGATAAAAATGGCAAGGAACTTGGCAAGGTAGCTCGTAAAGGTTGGAGGTCTCTTTGGAAAGCTGAGTACACGCTTATCGATGAAAACCAACAAGAACAATTCAAAATAAATGAAGAAAACGGATGGATAAAAGTTTGGGACTCCATGTTAAGTGAAATTCCCATTCTTGGAATTTTAACAGGGTATTTTTTCAATCCAACTTATATAGTGAGTAATATGTCTGGTAAAGAGGTAGCCCGCATCAAAAAAGAAGCATCATTCTTTGGTAGACGTTTTACCATTACCAAAAACGATGTCACAGATGAAGACGATGATCAGCGAATTATACTCGGTTTGATGATGATGATATTGCTTGAAAGAAGAAGAGGATAAGCCCATATTATACAATGTTTCAAGACATTTTTGAGCAATATCAGTCTTTACCCTTCTTATATAGCGTCCTTATTAAATAATAATTGTACTTTTGCACTCATTTTTTCGTAAAGGAGGACATGACACTTTGATTAACAACACAGAAGAAAATCAAGATCCAATCTTGAATGAAGCTACCGAAGCCAAGGATGCTACGGTTGAAGCTACAACAAACGACGCTCCAGTAGAAGCTACTGAATCTACTAACCCATTTAACAAACCATCTGAAAAACCAGTACACAATCCAGACGAATTTGATTGGTCTATGGACGGTGCAGGATTTGGTACGTATGACGATTCTCAAAATGATGAGATGAAGGCCATCTACACAAACACCATCAAGCAAGTGGACGAAAAAACGCTTGTAATGGCTCGTGTAGTAAGTATGAATTCTGATGATGTACTACTTGACATAGGATTCAAATCTGACGG
>JBMYYN010000337.1:0-2359 GCA_049609445.1 Bacteroidia bacterium
ATTGTATAGCTACGCCTGACCCTACAAGTTTCCAGTTTACTTTTTTCTTGTGCTTACTCATTGCAAAAGCAATAAGTATAAGAATAGACAAGCCTAATAGTCCTCGAATAATTTCCATGAAGTATAAATAGTCGGTAAATATAACAGAATAAATGGAGGAGAATTAATAGGAGTTTACACTCGTTATAAGAATTCTATTCTAGGCTAATATTGACTTCAAATCGTTAGATGGATTATCTTTGCCCTTCTATAAAAAAGGTATGCAAGAACAATCTCCTTATACTCCTAAGAATAAAGTAAGAATAGTAACTGCAGCTTCGCTTTTTGACGGTCATGATGCGGCTATCAATGTGATGCGAAGAATCATCCAAGCTACAGGCTGTGAGGTAATCCATTTGGGACACGACAGAAGTGCAGAAGAGGTGGTGAATACTGCAATACAAGAAGACGCTAACGCTATAGCTATGACTAGTTATCAAGGCGGACACAATGAGTACTTTAAGTATATGCGAGACCTCCTAAATGAGAAAGGAGCAGGCCACATTAAGCTTTTCGGTGGTGGAGGGGGAACGATACTTCCTTCTGAGATTAAAGACCTAGAGGATTATGGAGTGTCTAAAATATATCATCCGGATGATGGAAGATCAATGGGACTTCAGGGAATGATTAATGACCTTATAGAAAAGTCTGATTTTGCTACTGGACAAAATTTGAATGGAGAGGTTGATTCATTCCGAAAAGGGAACAAAGTGGCAATAGCACGTGTGATATCTGCTGCGGAAAATTTTCCTGAAGAGAACAAAGAACTGTTTGCCGGAATAAAAGAAGAAGCGAGCAAGTTAAGTACTCCAGTATTGGGGATTACTGGAACCGGTGGGGCAGGAAAGAGTAGTCTAGTGGATGAGTTAGTTCGAAGGTTCTTAATTGATTTTCCTGAGAAAAATATAGCTATCATATCTGTAGATCCAAGTAAACGTAAAACTGGAGGAGCTCTATTGGGAGATAGAATTCGAATGAATAGTATTCGAAATGACCGTGTATACATGCGTTCATTGGCTACACGTCAAGCTAACTTGGCATTGTCAGCACATATTGACACTGCGAAAGACATCTTGAAAGTAGCTGGATATGACTTAATTATTCTTGAAACATCAGGAATCGGCCAGAGTGATACTGAAATCACTGATCATAGTGATGTAAGCTTGTATGTAATGACACCAGAATATGGTGCAGCGACTCAATTGGAAAAGATTGATATGCTTGATTTTGCAGATGTCATATCGCTAAATAAGTTTGATAAGCGAGGGGCATTAGATGCTCTAAGAGACGTTAAGAAGCAATTCCAACGCAATCATAAGTTATTTGATCAAGACCCAGACGAGATGCCGGTTTTTGGTACGATAGCTAGTCAGTTTAATGACCCTGGGGTAAATGCTTTGTATGCAACTTTGATCAATACGATCACAGAGAGAACAGGTGCTGACTTATCAACGAACTTTGATACCAAACAAGAGTTGTCTGAAAAGATATTCATCATTCCACCAAATCGAGTTCGCTACCTATCAGAAATAGCAGATAACAATAGAAACTATGACAAGTGGGCCAAGAAGCAGTCCGCGATAGCTCAAAAACTTTATGGAATCAAAAAGACGATTGCTACCATCACGGAAACAGCTGTAGCAGATTCGGATAGAATTATTAAGGACTTAGAAGAGACATACGCCAAAGTATCACTGGACTTTGATCCAAAACTACAAGTGGTAATAGACGAGTGGGATGGCGTAAAGGAGTCTTATGCGAATGACATTTATACCTATCTCGTAAGAAATAGAGAAATTAAAGTAGAGACAAAAACAACGTCACTTTCACACCAAAAAATAAGTAAGGTATCTCTGCCAAAGTATGAAGCATGGGGGGACGTACTCCAGTGGAATCTTCAAGAGAATGTTCCGGGTAAGTTTCCATTCACAGCGGGTATTTATCCATTCAAACGTCAGGGAGAAGATCCTACGAGAATGTTTGCCGGTGAAGGAGGCCCAGAGCGTACGAATAAGCGTTTTCACTATTTGAGTAGCAGTATGCCTGCTAAGCGACTTTCTACGGCTTTTGATTCTGTGACACTTTATGGTAATGATCCTGACCACAGGCCAGATATCTACGGCAAAATAGGAAATGCCGGTGTTAGTATTTGCTGTTTAGATGATGCTAAAAAACTTTATTCTGGATTTGACCTAGCTAATCCTATGACTTCTGTGAGTATGACTATAAACGGTCCTGCACCAATGTTATTGGGATATTTTATGAATGCAGCTATCGATCAGCAGTGTGAGAAGTATATTATAGAAAATGGACTTGAGGC
>JBMYYN010000338.1:0-2358 GCA_049609445.1 Bacteroidia bacterium
AGTTCAAGAATAGACGACCATGTAGTTTCGGATGAGGACTTAAGTGCTACAAATGAGATTCAAACTTTATCCATCATTGGCCAAAACTTAAGTCTTACCAGTGGAGGAACGGTAGTTATTCCATCCGTAGATACTTCAAGTTTGAGCAGTAGAATAGACGCTAATACTCAGGCGATCATTGATACTGCAGCAGCTATTAGAGCTGATATGTCTACGAATCAAGGATTAATGGACACAGCTTCTGCTATACGATCTGCACTCGTTGATACGGCTTCAGATTTGAGAAGTTTGATCAATAGTCATATTACTGAGGATATGGATACCAGCATTACTAATGAAGCTATTGCTAGCGTCACCATAGAAAACGATAGTCTAAAAATCACAGAAGGGGATGAAGACTTTGCCGTATATATTGAGGACATGGATTCCACGAATGAGCTGATTACCAATCTTTCTTATACTAGTGACACCCTACGAATCTCGGAGGCAGATACTGTGCTCAAAGTAAGAATGGTAGAGAATCTTTGGGAAGATGGTGATAGTATAGGGATTTCAGATATTATCTATGCGAGACAAGCATTAGATGCTGGCGACACGGTGTCTATAACCAATTCTGGAAGTATTGGGCTAGGTGTGTCTGCTCCTTCTGAAAGACTAGATGTAGATGGAACGATAAGGTTAAGAGGTATAGATACAACGACATTATCGGATACTTTGTTGGTAGTGGATGCTACAGGAGTAGTAAAGCAAACGGCTATTGGAGATGCTGTGTACAATATGATTGAAATGTATGATGACGCAGGTTCTCAAGAAATAAATTATTCCGGACAGAGAATAAAGTTTGGGGCTTTGGAATTTGAAGATTCGTACTATTCTCACACAGATTCGAGTATTACTGTGAAGCGTGATGGTCGATATAAAATCACATATAGAGTCACTTTGGAGATGACGGGAAATAATAATAGATCAACGGCAGAGCATTATCTTCTTAATAATGATACTGAAATACCTGGATCATTTTCTGGAACATATCATAGAAATTCATTGTCAAATACTACAACAGGAACAGTTGTTAAAGTTGTCAGTCTTAGTGCAAATGATGTTATAAAACTAAACAGTGTACAAACATCTGGAACCGGAACATTGGAAACAAAGTTGAATGGAAGTTCAATTTTGATAGAGTTCATTAAACCTTAAAAGCAATGGACTTGAAGTTTTTGAAAGATAGAATGCTTGTGGGAATACGGACTCTTGCGAAAATGAGGGGAGTGCTTATCTTATTTTTGGTGTTTTTTGTGTGTCAAAAAGCAACTGCTCAGTATTTTGATTCAACAAATATCTCTAATATCAATAACACAAAGAGTGCAGCAGAAGGTGACTTTTATCTGGATACAGTTCGTCAAGAGTATTTTATAGGATTAAGTAATGGTGAGCTGCTACAGATAAACGGGGACTCGAGCAGATGGCTTTTGAATGGGAATGATACTGCACGGGAAGATCAATTTTTAGGGACTATAAAAGATGCTAAAATGTCTATTAGAGCATTTAATCGTCCGATGTTAGAACTTGGTCGAAGAGAAACGTTAGGGCTTTATAATTCAGGTACTACAGGACTATTTCCGGATAATGTGGCATCATCGTCTGTAGTATATATTAGAGGTCAGGAAGGATTGAGTGCATTAGAATTTCAATCAGATAGCTCTTCGTTCTATAAACCGATATTTTTTACTGACTATGATGGCAACTTCAAAATGCGTGGTTCAAGTGCAAGTACAGATTTTTTTGAACTAGGGAGTGCTGGGGCTGATAATGACGGTAGTTTGGATTTTGTTATTGGAGACGATGGAAATGAACCCATTACTTTTAGAAAGTTTAATTACACATCGGAAGAATATATTGAGATTCTTAGACTTCAAGGAATTGGGTTAAATGAAACAGTCCGAGCAGGAATAGGAGTGGATGGTAATGTGCCTAATTCTACTCTGCAAGTAAATGGTTCGGTCTCCAGAGGAGTAAGCACTATAAGTTCTCCAGATACACTCGATGATTCTCACCATACGGTCATCCTTACTTCAAATACTATACTAGGATTGCCCGCTGCTGGCAGTGCACAAGGAAGAGAATACGTTATAAAGAAAACTGCAGAAGGGAATAGTACGATTACTGGCTTTCTAGATGAGGATAATATATCTAGAACCTCAATTACTCAAGGGACATACACTTTTGTCAGCGATGGTAGCAATTGGCAGCTCACTCATGTCTCAGCAGAGAATGTGTTTAGTGGCGTGTTTACAATTTTAGATGGGGCAAGTGGAAATCAAGCTATAGTAGGAATTCCTTTTAAATACGTAGCTAGAT
>JBMYYN010000339.1:0-2355 GCA_049609445.1 Bacteroidia bacterium
CTGGATTTTCTTGTGCTTTGCGATATCATTCACTTTTGTGGTGTTCAACAAGTTCATGCACCCCGTCCAGAAACACAATACCATTGTGTCTGATGGAAAAGGGTATTATGCCTATGCTACTGGTATATTTATCTATCAGGATCTCACTTTTAAATTCAATGAAACCATAGAAAAGGAGAAGCATCCAGAAACGATGTGGACGGACTATAGATACAAGTTGGATGCGGATAGAGTGTATACGAAATACTATGCAGGAACGGCTATAGCTTATAGTCCATTCTTTCTTATAGCTCACGCCTATTCGTTGGCAATGGGTTGGGATTCAGATGGATATACTCCCATTTATCATGGAGCTGTGATTATCGCTTCATTGTTCTATATGATGCTTACGATGCTCTTTTTTGGAAAGATCTTGGATAAGTACGATGTGAAATATTGGGTCAAGGTATTTGTGACCGTTGGTGTGTATTTTGGTACAAATTGGTTTTACTACACAACGTGGGAGGCAAGTCTTTCGCATATCTACTCAGGAGCCTTTATTGCGATGTTTTGGTACGGATGTATGGTCTTTAGAGAAAAACCATCTGTGAGAATAGCAGTTCTTCTTGGTTTTATTATAGGTATGATTGCACTGATTCGGCCTGTTAATATACTAGTGGTCTTGTTCTTGCCTATTCTCTTTCCATCCTTCAAGGTGTTTTGGACCTTTGTCAAACAATCGATATTGACTTACAAACAAGGATTGATTGCTTTACTGGCTTTTTTATCTGTAGTTTCTATTCAGTTTATTCTCTATAAAATTCAGATAGACCAATGGTATATCTACTCCTATTCTCATGAGAAATTCTTTTTTCTTCAACCACACATTCTAGACTTTTTATTCAGTATTCGTAAAGGGTTCTTTGTGTATACACCTTTGTTTTTATTTAGTGTTTTTGGATTGGTAACTTGGTGGAAGAGTAACAAATTTCAGCCCATTTGGTGGACTACAGTCTTTCTGGCAATTACCTACATATTCTCTAGCTGGCATATGTGGTGGTATGGCGGGACTCTAGGCACTAGAGTATTTATTGAGTTCTACATTTTTTGGAGCATCCCATTGGCTATTTTTCTCAATTCTCTAAAAGGATGGAAACTCAGAATAGTGCTTCTTGTAGCTTGTCTTTTTATCTTCAATAATATACTTCAGCAGTACCAATACCGAATGGCAATTTTGCATTACGATTCGATGACGTGGCAGAACTACAAGGACATCTTTTTGTATCCTATTATTCCTTGATTACTAAATATGCTTAGTGAATTGAGGATACGTATTTAGAACATATCTGTTTATAAGCCTTTTTTATCCAAAAGGATAGGATAATATCTCAGAAAATCGAGATTTGTGGCTCAATTAAATACAATGAAAAAAATATTTACACTAATTTTAGGTTTTGCTACACTTGTTAGCAGCCATTTTGCGAAGGCAGATGAAGGAATGTGGATTCCAGCATTGCTTACCGATAATTATGCTGAGATGCAGCGTTTGGGTCTAAAAATGACTCCAGAGCAGATTTACAGTATCAATAACAATAGTATGAAAGATGCAATCGTAAGATTGGGTAAAGGATTTTGTACAGGAGAGGTAATCAGTAGCCAAGGTTTGATCTTAACAAATCATCACTGTGGGTACAGTGCCATCCAAAAATTGAGTACTACAACTGCCAATCACCTTAAAAATGGTTTTTGGGCTAAGACTAAGGAAGATGAGAAATCTGCTGGATTTAGTGTGTCTTTCCTAGTGAAAATAGTGGATATCACTGATGCAGTATTGGCTGACGTGACAGATGCTAATAGAGCTGAGATGGTAGCTAAGCACTCGTCAGAACAGAGAAAAGAATACTCTAACGACGGAGCTTATGATGTAGATATCAAAGAAATGTTCAGTGGGAATAAATACTATGCTTACGTTTATGAGACATTTGGAGATGTGAGATTAGTAGGTACTCCTCCTGAGTCTGTAGGTAAATACGGTGGAGATACTGACAACTGGATGTGGCCACGTCACACAGGAGATTTTTCTATGTTTAGAGTTTATGCAGACAAAGACAACAAAGCGACAAAAGGATACGATGCAAACAACAAACCATACTCTCCAAAACATCACTTACCTGTAAGTATGAAAGGGGTAGAAAAAGGAGATTTTGCAATGATTTGGGGATTCCCAGGAAGCACAGATAGATATTTGTCTTCTTTTGGTGTAAAACAAGCAATTAGTAAAAAAGGACCTACAGTTGTTGAAGTTAGAGATTTGAAATTGAAAACAATGAAAGAACATATGAACGCTAAAACTAGTGTAGATATCATGTATTCTTC
>JBMYYN010000340.1:0-2343 GCA_049609445.1 Bacteroidia bacterium
TTGAATCAGACTTCTGTAAGTCTCTAAAACTTGTGATGAAAACTCACTTGCAACTGATTCTTGGCCCAGTTGTCAGTCGTCTGATTCATCACGCCGAGTTGTACTTTGTATCCGTCTTTGATGATATAGCCGAGAGCAGAATAGAATCTGTTTCTATCAAATATTTCTACATTATTACTTGTTCCTATATCTCGTTGTCCATTGATAAAAAGTTCGTTGTAGAGAGCGAGGTATAGTGTCTTCTCCGCCATAGATGGATTAGTGATGGGTATGTTTAGAAACAGATTGTAACGATATCGTGTTCTGAAATCTTGATTTTCTACAAATCTCTGTTCATATCTGAAGCGGTGATTGGTGTACAGTCTATTGCCAAACTGGACAGGAAATAAAGCCTCTTGATAGATTCTACTTTCTGAGGTAGTAGCATTGCTCGATCCATAACTCCCACTTGTTATATTTCCATATCCTAGAGTAAGCTTCGCATTCACATTTTTAGGCTTGTAGGTGAGGCCACTTCGTATAAGTAGCTGCTCGAGATCACTGCCCATATCCCAATTACGAAATTGCACATCTCCCTGGACTCCCCATGGGCCGTCATCGAAAGTGGTGTTGTAAAAATACATGTACCAAGCACCGAGTTGGTCTTGTTGAATCTGTGCTTTAGAAACTTTAGTAAATAGCATTCCTAAGGCGAGTAGTGTTAGAGACAATATTTTCTTCATTTACTTTTATTTATCTTGATCTTTTTGCTTTGTATTCAGGTTTCATCAAGTTCTTGTTACTTAATATGTTGTCAAGTTCAGATTCAGTTAGGAGATCTTTTTCCAAGACTAATTCTCGAATGGATTTTCCAGTAAGAATGGCCTCTTTGCCAATGATGTCTCCCATATGGTGACCTATATATGGATTGAGGAAAGTAATAAGCCCTACAGAATTTAGTACCATTTGATGGGTGTGTTCAGGGTTGGCAGTTATTCCAGAGATACACTTGTCTGCTAGCGTGGTGCAGGAGTTTGATAGAAGCTCTATAGATTCAAAGAGGCATTGAGCTATTACAGGTTCCATAACATTGAGTTGCAGCTGTCCTGCCTCTGCTGCAAATGAGATGGATACATCATTTCCAATTACCTTGAAACAGACTTGATTTACGACTTCAGGAATCACTGGGTTAACCTTAGCAGGCATGATAGAGGAACCGGCTTGCATTTCGGGTAGGTTTATTTCGTTGAATCCACATCTAGGACCAGATGACAGTAGCCGGAGGTCGTTGCAGATTTTGGATAATTTGACAGAAGTACGCTTCAAAGCTCCTGATATCATCACGTAAGCTCCACAGTCTGATGTAGCTTCTATGAGATTGGGTGCAGCGACAAATTTTGCATTGGTAAATTGCTGCAAATATTCGATGGAAATTTTTGTGAATTCTTTGGGAGCATTGACTCCGGTACCTATTGCCGTAGCTCCAAGATTCACTTCAAGTATTAGGTCTCTGCTATGTTCTAAGCTCTTAATCTCTTCTTTGAGGTTCGCTGCCCAAGCTCCAAACTCATCGCCCAGTGACATAGGTACAGCATCTTGCAATTGCGTTCTACCCATTTTCAGTACATCCGAGAACTCCTTAGATTTAGTTTCGAGAGAGGTGATGAGGTGCTGCATTTTTTCAATCAGCTGATTCATGTAGAGAAAGATAGAGACACGAAACCCTGTAGGGTAAACGTCATTTGTAGATTGACATTTATTCACATGGTCATTTGGGTCTAGTATGTCATAAGCTCCTTTTTTATGTCCGTTTTGAGTGAGTGCTACATTAGCTATTACCTCATTGGTATTCATATTGGAAGATGTGCCGGCACCACCTTGAAATACATCTATAGGGAAGTAGGGTAGATAGCTTTGGAGATTATCCAGTATATGATCACAAGCCTGAGAGATCATTTGAGTCTTGTCTTTAGGTATGGTTCCAAGTTCTTCATTGGCAGCCGCACAAGCCTTTTTAGTAAGAATCAAACCTCTGATGAAGTTAGGGTATTCTTTTAATGTAGAGTTAGATATCTGAAAATTTTGAAGAGCACGCTTTGTATGAATTCCGTAATACATTTCGTCTGATACATTCATTTGGCCCAATAAGTCTTCTTCTGTTCTGTAGTCCATTTTGTGAAATGTGATATATTAATAAATAGAGTTTCGAAAGTATAAAAAAAATCAAGCTTTATTCGATGACTAAAGTCCTAAATTGAAGATCTCGATTGATAAAGGAAGAATTCAGGAATCGACCACAAGAGGTACCTGATGCAGCAGGTAAGATAGTAGAGACAAGAGAAGCAAGAGGAGATGAGCCGATAG
>JBMYYN010000341.1:0-2336 GCA_049609445.1 Bacteroidia bacterium
AGCAAATGGTCAATCTACTCAAGAGTTTGACAAGATGGATTTTCTAGTTGGCGATTGGAAATTTAATGCTAAAGCAGTCCCGCCAACTTATCCATCTATCAACCATTATTATTTTTCGATTTTAGAAAAAACATTGCACGAAAAATAAGAGAACTTGTAAATTCGTTTGCAGTATATGTTTTTAGCATCAATCGACACTTGGCAGTTATTTGTAAACGTAATTTCCTTTCTTGTTCCTGCAGCTATAGTTTTTGGAGTTACTTATTTCCTTATTAATAAGTTTATGGAAGAACAGCGAAGAATGAAACTACTCGAACTTAAAAAAGAACAGATGAAAGAAATGACACCTGTAAAGCTTCAAGCATATGAGCGTCTTACTTTGTTCCTGGACAGAATAAGTCCCGACAACCTAGTAGTGAGATTGTCTAAATCAGGTCAGTCCGCTCATCAACTCAGACACGAACTGGTACAAACCATAATCGGAGAGTTTAATCACAACATATCTCAACAGATATATATAAGTGACGACGCTTGGAATATGATCAGAGCGATAAAGGAACAGACAATAGGCGTCGTAGAATCCTGCTATAAAGAATGTGATGAAAACGAATCTGGCCCAGGTTTAGGTAAGAAAATCCTAACACGGCTCATGCAAGAGAAAGCCATGCATACGCAGAAAGCCATCGAACTACTAAAAAAAGAAATTCAAGTTGCGATATAGTATATACATAATTTTATTCTCTTTGGTTGGATGTATCACCAAGCTGCCATTACAGGTTCAACCATCCAACAACCTAAACATCAGTGCTGAACAAGTTGGCAATGAAAAGATAGACAAGATAATAGAACCTTATACCATGAATATGGCGGAGTCTATGAACGAGGTTATTGGTTTTTGTCCGCAATTTTTAGAAAAAAAGAGGCCTCATTCTATTTTAGGTAGCTTTATGGCAGAAGCGGTGCACAATGCAGCGAGCAAAAAAGTTGATTTCTCAATAGACTTTTGCTTACTAAACTATGGAGGTATTCGAAGTACATTAGATTCAGGAGATATAACTATCGGAGAAGTTTATCAACTTATGCCTTTTGAGAATGAAATAGTCATTCTTAGATTAAACTCTTTGCAACTGGACTCACTGTACACCATCATAGAGTTAAAAGGTGGAGAACCATTCGTCAGTCATCAATGGGAGGGAAAAACAGCTTATCACGTAATGAACCAAAACGTTTTTTACATAGCTACTAATGACTACATAGCAAATGGAGGCGATAACTACACTATACTAACTCAGGCTGAAGAACGAATAGAAACTGGTATAAAGATCAGAGATGGACTGATTAGCTATATAAAAGAACACAATCCTATACCAATGGACTACCAACCAAGTAAACATTGAAAAGAGCAGAATTCATTAAAAAAGCAGGAGTATTAGCCGCAGGAGCAACTTTGCTTCCTCTAACATCCTTAGGTAAAAACAAGGATAGACTTGTCATACTTCATACAAACGATTGGCATAGTCATATTAATGCTTTTGATAAAAACCATAAAAAATACCCTGGACAAGGTGGAGCTTCTCGTAGAGCAGAACTGATTGCAGAGATCCGCTCAAATTATAAAAACGTACTCGTACTTGATAGTGGAGATATCTTCCAAGGCACACCTTATTTCAATTTTTATGGAGGAGAGCTCGAATTCAAACTAATGAGCAAGATGGGTTATGATTTTGCTACTCTTGGGAACCATGATTTCGATGGGGGAATAGATGGTTTTGTAAAACAACTTCCACATGCCTCATTTAAATTTTTATGTGCCAATTATGACTTCACGGGTACTGAGTTAGAAGGTTTGATAGATGCTTATGCTATTACCAAAAGAGGCAAGTTCAAAATCGGCGTGTTTGGAATCGGAATCGAACTAGAAGGACTTGTTCCGGACCATCTCTGCAAAGGGGTGAAATACCTGGACCCAATCTCGAAAGCCAATGAAACTGCTCAAATTTTAAAAGACGAAGGATGTAACTTAATTATATGCCTCTCTCATCTAGGGTACGAATACAAATCAGATAAGGTTAGTGATAGAGTCTTAGCTCGATCGTCTAAAAATATAGACTTAATATTAGGTGGTCATACGCACACTTTTTTAAGTTCTCCACAGCCAGAAAAAAACAAGATAGGCAAGGAAATTTTTATCAATCAAACTGGCTGGGCAGGGATAAACTTGGGACGTATTGATTATGAGACTAGTAGCTCAAAAACGGCATCTATACTAGGATACGACTATCAAAATATTTCATAAAATCAATACCTATTTGATTTTTTTAGAAACTTTTTTTGCC
>JBMYYN010000342.1:0-2330 GCA_049609445.1 Bacteroidia bacterium
TGTATTCGTTTGTTGATCGATCGGAAGGTGAGAGATAGATTACAGAAATCTCATCAAATTTCAGCTTCTTTCGTAATGTATCGTAATCTGCAGCACTAAACGTTAAAACATTCTCGTCAGAATAGTAAGACAATAAAAACTTACCTTCCTCATCAGTGTATACGACGTTTCCAGAACCGTCTTCGGCTATTCGAACATTTGACAAGGGGTTTTCCTCAGGGTCATATACTACTCCTCTGGTTGTTTTCTGAGCAACAACCAAGTTACACAGCATACTCATAAAAATGGCGAAGCCAATAAATCGCATAGGCAAATATGCCTTCATTTAATAGCTTACACAAGGTACTCTTGAGGTACGGCATCTTTTTACATTTTTTTAACGTAAAAACTACAAAACTGAGGTTAATTCGCAAAATGAAAGTATTCGCATTTCTATCTATCCTACTATTAGCTGCAGGATGCGGCAACAGGTCCTCGTCAAATAAGGAAACTAAACTAGTTGTCTTAGTTAGCATCGACCAAATGCGAGGTGATTATTATGACAAAATCATAAAACCTGCCGGATTTACTGAAGGCTTGTCCAAGATTTTTACTAAAGGTGCAGTATTTTCCAATGCTCATCATAACCATGCTACTACTACCACAGCCGCAGGACATGCAGCATTAGCGACTGGTTTTTTTCCTTGTAATAATGGTATTGTCAACAACACTGTATACAACAGAAAAGAAAAATACAGTCATTACTCCATTCTAGATAGTACTGTAAATTTCGTAGGATTAGATGAATGTGAATTGAATAAAGTATCCGCAGTTAACCTGCTAAAACCCAGTATTGGAGACTACATAAAAAGTAAGAACAGAAATTCTAAGTCCTACAGCGTTGCACTTAAAGACAGAGCATCCATACTAATGGGAGGCCATGTGGCCAACAGAGCATTTTGGTTTGATGCTAAGAGTACTCAGATGGTAAGTACCGACTACTACACCGAAGCGTATCCTGACTGGGCCAAAAAATTCACTGCTGAAGCTAGATTTGGTGCGGATGCAAGAGATGGATGGTATTTTAACAGCGATATAATACCTCCAAGCATTCATCCAAACGATAGCTTTGAGAAAGAAAAAGGGACGTTCTCTCCTTGGTTTCCGCACACCATAGAAAGTTTTGACACTCAGAGAGTAAGAGAGAACTTTATTGGGTCATTTATGTGGAATACACCTCTAGGTGATGCCTTTGTATTGGACTTTGCAAAAGAACTCATTGCGAGAGAAGACCTTGGAAAAGACGAAAACACTGATGTACTAACAGTGGGATTATCTGCTGCCGATGTTATTGGTCATCATTTTGGTCCAAACAGTATGGAAGTTTTAAACTACTATGAGACGTTGGATAAGCACATCGGTTCATTCATATCGTATTTGGATAGTGCAGTAGGAAAAGACGAATATCTCCTAGTGCTTACAGCAGATCATGGTGTAGCAGCTATGCCAGAATTGTTGAAAGAAGAAGGTATAGACGCTTACCGCATCCCATACGATCAGTTTTCTAAGGATGTAAAAGTGATCGACAGCCTACTTCAAATACAATTTGGTCTAGAAGAGAGTACCATCCTAAAAGCGGGTTATAACGGAGTTGAGCCAAACTTCAAGTACCTTGTAGAGCAAGATATTGACAGTTTGACATATACGGAAGAACTCATCAAGCAGCTAAAAACTTTAGATTATATACGTGAAGGTTATTCTTTCTTTGACTATGAGGATCAGAATTGCAAGAAGGTGTACATAGATCAAATGAGAAATAGTCATAGATTAGAATATGAGTACTTTGTAAAAATTCTGGGTAAAGAAAACTATCTAGTCAGTATGAGATCATGCGGAACTACACACGGTTCACCATATTCATACGATACACATGTTCCAATTGTATTTTACAACTCTAACGTCCAATCAAAGGTTGACACCGGGAAGGTTGAGACTGTGGATATAGTGCCTACAATCTTGTCATTGTTAGAAATAAAAACAGAAATTGATTTTGATGGAACAGTCCTTGAGGGACTATAGTGTCCCAATAGATTTGCCTTATTACAAGCTCATTGAGTAAACAAGAGACAATTTTAAAGATGAAGCTCGTGTAATCTTCTTCACCGCCAGCCTTTGTCCAAATTCATCTAAATATTGTTCTTGAATTTCACCAAAACCATATTTAATATTTACTTCCATCGGCATCATTCCTCTATAAAAATGAACACCTAGGGAAGCCGCTGGCATAACCCACATTTTATTCAAATTTCTTTGCTCTTCTGTCACAGAAAAACTAAACAATCCCAGCTTAT
>JBMYYN010000343.1:0-2278 GCA_049609445.1 Bacteroidia bacterium
TAAAAGTGAGATCCTGATAGATAAATATACCAGTAGCATATGCATAATACCCTTTTCCATCAGACACAATGGTATTGTGTTTCTGGATGGGGTGCATGAACTTGTTGAATACTACGAAAGTGAATGATATCGCAAAGCACAAGAAAATCCAGAAATGGAAGTTCTTAGCGAGCTTTTGGGCCCATAAAATAATTCTGCTGAATATCACTTGACAATTATCGGTTTATAAGTTCACAATACAAATAAGAACCCACCTATGAATATTTAGTATACTTAGTTTTACCTTTGCACCAATGTATTACAACGACATACTCGAAACTATTGGAAATACTCCTCTTGTAAAATTGAACAAGACGGTTGAAGACCTTCCATGTACTGTCCTAGCTAAAATAGAAACTACTAATCCAGGAAATTCTGTAAAAGATAGAATGGCCTTAAAAATGATAGAAGATGCAGAAGCTGACGGAAGATTGAAACCTGGAGGAACGATAGTAGAAGGTACAAGCGGAAATACAGGAATGGGACTTGCTATCGCAGCAGTCGTAAAAGGGTATAAATGCATCTTTGTAACTACTGATAAGCAAAGTAAGGAAAAGGTAGACGCTCTCAAAGCAGTAGGTGCGGATGTAATCGTATGTCCTACAGATGTGGAGCCTACGGATGCTCGCTCGTACTATTCTGTATCTAAACGTTTAGGCAGTGAGATCCCTAACGCTTGGTATGTGAATCAATACGACAATCCAAGCAATGCACAAGCACATTACGAAAGTACAGGACCTGAAATATGGGAACAGACCGAAGGTAAAATTACACACTTCGTAGTAGGTGTAGGAACAGGTGGAACGATAAGCGGTGTAGGAAAGTATTTGAAAGAAAAGAATCCTGATATTCAACTATGGGGTATAGATACATACGGTTCTGTATTTAAGAAGTACTTAGAAACTGGAGAATTCGATGAGAACGAAATCTACCCTTACATCACAGAAGGTATTGGAGAGGACATTTTGCCGGAGAACGTAAACTTTGATATCATTGACCATTTTGAAAAAGTAACAGATAAAGACGGGCTGCTCTGGCAACGAAAACTAGCTAAAGAAGAAGGAATGTTGGTAGGAAACAGTGCAGGAAGTGCGGTCAAAGGAATATTGCAATGTGCACATATGCTTAAACCTACAGATGTTGTAGTCGTACTATTTCACGATCACGCGACCCGCTATATGGGCAAAGCATTCAATGATGAATGGATGAAAGAAAGAGGATTTTTGGATAGTACTCCAAAGACTGCAGAAGATATGATCTCTAATCATAGCCATCTTCCAATGCTTACGGTGAAAGAAAATGATGATGTGAAAGTAGCGTTTGACTTAATGGAGAAACACAGCATCTCTCAAGTTCCTGTAACTAATGCTTCAGGGGAATTTGTAGGATCGGTTAATGACCATCACTTGCTTTCATTATTACTCAAGAATCCTCAGCTAGCCGCTAGTAAGGTGAATCAGGTAATGCAAGAAAGTTTCCCTATGGTGGCAGCATCCGAAAACATAGACAACATCTCAAAACTCATCAATAAAGACAACCCTGCAGTACTTGTAAAAGAACTTAGTGGTACGGTTCACATCCTTACGAAGTACGATTTGATTGGAGCATTATCTAATTAAGAAGTAATAGACTAAAATATAAAAGAAAAAGCCCCTCTCTCGAGGGGCTTTGTGGTTAAACCTAAACTACTAAATCCGATTAACCAATTTCGTTATATGCTGTGTAGATCCTAGTGAGTTATCACTACTCGCTTAGTCTCTACTTGGCTACCTGTATGCACACGTATGAAGTAGACTCCTTGGCTGATGTCTGATGTTCTCATCTCTATCGGCTCATCTCCTCTTGCTTCTCTTGTCTCTACTATCTTACCTGCTGCATCCATTAGCTCTACTTTGACGATGTCTCGTGTCTTGGTCACTTGTACCTTGATCACATCATTAGCTGGGTTAGGATAAACAGATACTTCACTGCTACTTGCCCAGCTTAAGCATCTCATCTCTGTCCACTCATACGCTCCATCGTAGTCTACTTGTCTCAGTCTGTAGCAAGCTTCTTGATCTCTTGCTGCTTCTAAGTCGACATATCCATACTCGATGAGCTCATTCGTCGTTCCTGAACCTTGCACCTCTCCTATCTGCTCAAAGGTCTGTCCTTGGTCTACTGACTTGTATACCTCAAACTTCTCATTGTTCAACTCCATAGCAGTCTCCCACGTGAGTAGTGCATCTCTATCTCCTAG
>JBMYYN010000344.1:0-2265 GCA_049609445.1 Bacteroidia bacterium
TTCCATGTACTCCATATCCATATTGCCTTTATTCATCACAGCAAAGTACCCTTTATAACTGTCATAACTTTGTACTGTCTTGGACCAAAAGCCTCTCATAAAAGCGTTGTTCTCAGCTTCATACGAAAGAGTCCCTGGTAGCGAAACTGAATATGCATTATTGGCTGGCGAAAATTCAGTCCAATCATCCCCTTTGTAAAAATGGAGCTCACTGAAGAATTGGCTTACTTCTTTTCTATTTACAAAATCTTTCTTCCCGGACACTTTGAAAATCATTATCTCCAAAGGTGTCACCATGACATGATATCGTTGCTTATCACCTTTCTTAGTTTCATTTCGGATATCAAAACCAGGAATACCATCTATTTCTATTCTCTCTTTACTCAATATTTTCCCTGGAATGTTTTCAAAGAATAGGCTATCTAGTTTATTCAAATAATCCTGTGTGCTTAAGCCATACAAACTTCCGTATGTGTTTATTCTAGTTACAACATACTTAGCCCCGTTAGCCATATCCGGGTAGGCAGCCATTCGAGTCTCATTCGCTTCCGGAAACTCGTACAATGGTCCAGGCATCATCGTACTAAAGCTTCCATCAAAAGATGTCTGTTTGCTGAACGTGTGCGAGATAAATGTCTCTTCAAGTTTTTCTTTTGCGTCCTTTGCATAATCGGTTTCTTCACCTTTTACCGCAGTCACGTTATATCCCATATCCCTGAGCAGATTTATCACTCCATAATCATTGGGTAGATGTGCAGCTCCTATACCTGCAAAGAGAGATTTTTGCTGCATAATAGCGTGCATTGAATCAGCCATTAATTTATTTCTATAGACTATGATTAGGTCGTGATTTTTATCAGACCCTGCTAATCTGCTCATCGAATCTAACAAATCTAAATCTCCAAGACGGTATGCATTTTCCATCACTTCTCCATACGGTTTACCGTCCAACATCTTGCGAAGCTTATGCCGTTTCTCTTCGGCAATTTCTTTAAGAGCTTTCTTTTTCTTTTTATCATGAACTGGTTTTGCCGCTAGCTCATTTAGCTTCATAGTAGCACCTAGTCTTTCAAGCCCTGTTATTTCCTTGCATTGCTTTCTTCCCGCTTGATAGATAAACAAATCCAAATATGTATCCTCCTGAAAGTCTGCGGTATAATTACTGGTTCTATAAAGCAATGAGTTAAGCACGCCAAGCTCGGCCCCTAAAGAAGCCCCTATAGCTTTATTCTCGGGTTGCTCTTTTTCAAACATTTTTTTATAAAATCCTGAGCTTTGGCCATTTCCTCTAACGCTGAACACATTGCCCATCTTGTCAGCTACATAATCATCTGAGGTCATCGTCTCCATCCAGGTTTCAGGATTGATCTCTAACGAAACTACATCTACCGACTCTATAGCTCTGTAAAATGAATCACTTAGGTGGAAAGCCACTTTATTGCTGACATGCATCGTACCATATAGGTATGAAGGTTGAGATAGTCCATTACCATCTATCTTCCAAAGTAAGCCTTGATATGTTGAGTTTTGAGTAAAAGCAGTAAGACCAAAAAACAACCCGACCACCAAAAGAATATTTGCTTTCATATTATCTACCAAAAATAGACGTCTTGTGCATTATTACAAGACTTGAAAGTGTATATCCCTAAAAATAAATCTTTATAGCATTCCCAAAATACGGTGCATTGAGTACTTCGCTATTTTTCAGATTCAACGATTCCAATCTGCGACATACTTCCTTTTTCAAAACACCTTCACCCTTACCTACCACTACTATTGCATTGCGAATAGACTTTCGTTGGCATTCATTTATAAAGTCTATAAGTCCATCTAACTGCATCGTAAGTTTTTCAGAAGACGAGAAATGACTGTTACCAGGATATAGTTTTTCAAAGTGCAAATCCAACTCTACATTTCTTTTTGCAGAATTGGATTTCTTCTTAGATGATTTATGGGAGATGTCCGCAGAGAACTCTCCCATCATTATCCTTTTTAGCAATTTTGGATCTATGAAATCATTATCATCCATAGCACAAAATTAATCTAGAATTTGTTTGTAAGTGTAAGCATGAGTCGAGTGCTATTCACACCACTACTTACCCCAGGAACTTGAATTCCCGGTGCTTGATAAGGAACATATACATCATCCGTCAGATCCTTAGATACTCCAAAGTCAAATGCCCAGTTTTTTTCTTGAATCCCAAAACCTGCACTAATGATATTTCTGCTGTAATCAGAAGCTTCAGCCATTGGGTTACCTATAGA
>JBMYYN010000345.1:0-2247 GCA_049609445.1 Bacteroidia bacterium
GAGCTGTATGTATATAGTGCAGATACTTCAGATTGGAGCTCGGTTGACACTAACGGATTTGCTTTTGACAATGTATATAACTCTGAAGAAGATTGGGAGGCAGGAGCATTTTCAAACTTGGGTACTAATCATCCTGACTATGGATGGGGAACATATAATAGTAGCAACCATAATATTAACGGTAATCGTCTATTTATACTCAAAGCACAAAGTGGAGACTATTATAAAGTGGTTATAGATCAATTATCTATTAAAGGCCTTTATACATTTCGTACAGCTATGTTGGACGGATCAAATTCTAAATCGTACACGTACGAAAGAGCAGATGCTCGATCAAAGGATAAAAACTTTGCACTGTTAAACGTAACTACAGGAATGTTTGATTATACAAATCCTAATGTTTCTGACTGGGATTTACTTTTTACGAAGTACCAAACGGAGGTAAGTATGGGACCAACAACTCTAGTAATGCCAGTAAGTGGTGTGAAAATTAATTCTGGTTGCGAGGTAGCAGAAAGAAGTGGTTTAGATGTTTCTAGTAATGATACTTCTTCTCTTGTATGGGGAAGCAATATCACTGAGATAGGGTACGATTGGAAAGTATTTGATAGAAGTACTTTTATGTATAATATGACTGAAGATTTAGCATATTTCGTGAGAACAGCTAACGGAGCAGTTTGGAAAATATACTTCACAGCATACGAAGGAGGAGCATCAGCTCAGTCAAACTTTGTAATAGAGGAAATCAAAGCAGGTGTGAACAGCGTAGATGAGCGTGCATCACTCAACACAAATATCTACCCAAATCCAAGTAGAGGTGTTTTGAACATAGATAACCGTGAAGGAGAAAATTTGTCTATAGAGTTATTGGATATAAGAGGAGTAGTCGTGCTCAAATCTGAAGTGAATGCTTTCGATGTGAATACCATCAGAACTGCGGACTTTAGTAAAGGCTTCTATTTTATTCGACTTAACTCAGCTACATCTACTAGCACAAAGAGAGTAATCTTTGAATAAGACTTTTCATATATTTTTGACTTTTATGTTTGTCTCTACGTTTTCGTGGGGACAAACTTTTATAAAAGTCCTGGATGCCGTAAATAAAAACGCACTAGCATGCAAAGTGCTTTTTGTAAACGGCGAGGGTCAAGCTGATTCATCCATATCCGAGGATGGCTTCTTTTCCCTTCCTATTGAAAATCCTCAAAAGGTTCAAATAGTACCGTTAATACCCATAGAGTCTACGGAATTATATGTACAACCTAGTAAAAAGTATGTTATCGAGCTTAAGGATCCTCTAGGAATTATTACTAAGCTTGGTGAGGTTGTGGTTACAGATATCCACTCAAACAAGACGTTCGACAATACGGTCCTCAATGTTTCCAAGATAACTGCGAAACGGATCGAAGAACTCGGAGCAATTGATCTTAAGGACGCTTTGAGTTTTGAGAATAACATACGTTTCAGTCGAGATAACGCCATTGGTTCATCTGGTTTGTCTATGATGGGCATAGGTGGTGAGAACGTTAAAGTACTTATAGATGGTGTTCCGGTTATTGGACGACTTTTCAATAATGTAGATTTGGAGCAGTTCAACCTGGAAAATGTAAAACAGATTGAGGTGGTTAAAGGTCCTATGTCAGTGATATATGGTAGTAATGCACTTGCAGGAACTATCAATATAGTGACTTCCAATAAGTCAAAGAAGCCGCGAGCTAATTTGAATGGGAATTACGAGACAGACGGACAGTATAACTTAACAGGTACTTTTTCAAAATCTGTGAAGAATCACTACTTTACACTGAGTGGTGGGCGTACCATGTTCACAGGATGGAGTGCCGAGAACATAGATCGTACGTTTGATTGGATCCCAAAAGAGCAGTATACTGGAAGATTTCAGTATACCTATAAGCATAAGGATGCCTCTATAAATGTTCGAAGTGAAATGATTCGTTCTAAGCTCATAGATAGAGGAACACCTTTGGCACCTTATAGAGAATCTGCTATTGATCAATACTACAATAACCAACGATTCGATAACAGCTTGAGCTATCACAATAAGATAGGAGAATCGAGTATCCAGATTATTGCTAGTAACAATTACTTCAATCGCGTTAAGAATAAGTATCTTAAAAATCTTGTCACATTAGAGAAGTCAATCATTCCTAGAGCAGCGGAGCAGGATACACAGACTTTCAATGCATCTGTACTCAGAGCTATCTATGGTTTTGATAGGAAGAAGACATT
>JBMYYN010000346.1:0-2239 GCA_049609445.1 Bacteroidia bacterium
TTCAAGAGCTATAAGTATAGATCTCAAGAAATTAGTGTCAGAGTTTTTGTAATAGAGAATGAAAGGTATTCATTCTATTTAGAGGCTATTTTTAATGTGTTGATTCTGATATCAATTATATGGAGCATGTACTCAATTGATTATTTTAACCCTGTGCTTAACGCCTTTCTCATTATTACTATATCCACAGTTATAGCTGCGGTAGGGGATCTCTTTTTTCAGTACAGATACCACAAAAACAGAATTTCATTTGAAGATGATTGTATCGTCGAATATTCATTTGTAATGCAGAAGATGCGTACAAAAGATATCCGACACATCAAACTTGATGGGTTCAGTGATTATATAAATTTTGTAGATTGTAATAAGAGACGAATTGGGCTATGTCTTCAGGGTGTTAGTTCTGACCAACGACTCTTTTTGAAAGATTTCATTGAAGGCTTAAGGACTCCCGTTCCGATTGAGTTCTCAGAGAACCTAATCAAGTGTTTGGAGCTATTTGAAACCGAAGGGAGACATTAGCGGTTGTTTTTATTACTTTTTTTGAAAGTTTAAAGATATATCGTGAAGACACTTGTAGAGTTTTTGATAGGACTCTTTCGATTGCTCATGTCTTTTAGCATAAGCCTCAAATTCTTTGGACTTTTTACTTGCAATGCAAGGTTGATGACTTGCGATTGAGTGCTCTTTTTTCAACACCTTAATAGTATCTACTATTTCCATTCGCTGAGCGAGGAGCTCCATAAATTGTTGGTCAACTAGACTCAGATTCTTTCTCAGTTGTTCTAAATCAGTACTCATCTTAGAACTTATTTACCTTAATCACTCTAACTGGGCAATTTGCAGCAGCTATTTTATTATTATCATAGTCTTCATCGTCTATTTTGAGCTGGAAAACTCCTTTTTTTTCAATGGCTCCTATAAGGTTGCACTTTCCATCTTTGCGAGAGACAGCCCATTGCTCTGGAGCAGCCTCGAAACACGCATTGCAACCGATGCATTTTTGTCTATAGAAGATGATTTGTACCATTAGGCATCTATGATTTTATACAATTTATCAGACGGACGTACTTTGTGTTCTATAGCGATAGAGAAGTTCTCTCCTTTGATGGATTCGTCTACGACCTTTTCGTTGACTCGTAGTTCTTTGACTTGACTTCGTACTATTCCCGTAGTAGGGCCTGTGATGAGTATTCGGTCTCCTTTTTTGATGCTGTGAGATTCCACTCTAAATTCGGCTACTTTAACCGCATTAAAATATTTGACGCCTTTCCCAATGAACACTTTTTTAGTCGTGGCCTTGGATCCATAAGAGTCATTCCATTCTCCCATTTTTCTACCGAGGTAGTATCCGTCCCAAAATCCGCGATTGTATACCGTCTCCAAACGTTTAGTCCATTCGTTTACCTTAGATTCAGAGTAGGTGTTTTGATAGATAGAATCGACCGCTTCTCTATAACATCTCACAGTGGTATCTACATAGTCTGCGGCTCGTCCTCTTCCTTCTATCTTAAGTATTTGTATCCCCGCATCAATGATTTTGTCTATGAAGCCAATGGTGCATAGGTCCTTGGCACTCATAATGTATTCATTGTCTATCTCAAATTCTACTCCTTCGTCTTTGTCCGTAACTACGTATTTTCTCCTACAGTTTTGAATGCAGGCTCCTCTGTTGGCAGAGGCGTTGTGGGAGTGGAGACTCAGATAGCATTTGCCAGAAACTGCCATACATAACGCTCCATGTGCAAAGACTTCTATACGGATAAGCTTACCCGAAGGACCAGTGATATTTCTGCGTTCTATTTGTTGAGTGATGTCTTTGACTTGCTTCAGTGTCAGTTCTCTAGATAAAACCATCACATCTGCATATTCTGCATAAAACTCAATGGTGTCTATGTTGGTGACATTGGCTTGAGTAGAGATGTGTACGGGCATCCCTATTTTTTTACAATAGGCCATAGCAGCGTGGTCTGATGCGATGACAGCAGATACTCCTTTTTCTTTGGCGTTGTCTACGATTGTTTTCATGAGCCTAATATCATGATCGTATAAGACGGTATTGAGCGTCAGGTATGTCTTCACATCATGAACAGAGCATTTTGCTACGATATCAGGCAAGTCATAGGTAGTGAACTTTATAGACGAACGAGAACGCATGTTTAATTGTTCTAGACCAAAGTATACTGAATTGCATCCAGCATCGATAGCGGCAGTAAGGGACTCGTGAGAGCCCACTGGA
>JBMYYN010000347.1:0-2229 GCA_049609445.1 Bacteroidia bacterium
TAAAAGAGCTCTAGTACTTTCGTAACTACGAGGTATCTCTTTCTGACTAGTACAGCCAATGAATGCAAGAGCAAAGAGAAGGACTAGTTTATTCAAATGCATTCTCTCCTGTGATTTCCATTCCAAGAATTAGCAGGTGTATATCATGCGTACCTTCATATGTTACTACGCTTTCAAGGTTCATCATATGTCGCATCATTGGATATTCTCCCGTGATACCCATCCCTCCGTGCATTTGTCTTGCTTCTCGAGCTACATTTAAAGCTATTTCTACGCTATTTCGCTTTGCTAATGATATTTGAGCAGGAGTTGCTTTACCTTCATTCATGAGAGTTCCGAGTCTCCAACACACTAGTTGTGCTTTGGTGATTTCAGTAAGCATTTCAGCTAGTTTCTTCTGTTGAAGTTGGAATCCACCTATCGGTTTCCCAAACTGTATTCTTTCTGCTGCGTATTTTTTTGCACTTTCATAGCAGTCCATTGCTGCTCCCAGTGCTCCCCAACTTATTCCATATCTAGCCGAGTTCAAGCAGGTCAATGGACCCTTTAATCCTTTTACGTTTGGTAATATATTTGATTTTGGAACACGTACATTGTCAAAAACCAATTCACCAGTGATACTAGCTCTGAGACTCCACTTTCCGTGTGTAGTAGGAGTAGAAAATCCTTCCATTCCTCGTTCTACAATCACACCGTGCACGATACCTTCTTCGTTTTTAGCCCAAACCACTGCTATGTCAGCTTCTGGTGCATTACTGATCCACATCTTGGCTCCTTTAAGGATGATGTCGTCTCCATCTTCTGTGAATCTAGTAGTCATGCCGCCTGGATTAGATCCGTAATCTGGCTCAGTGAGTCCAAAGCATCCAAGCATCTCACCACTACCTAGTTTAGGTAGAAACTTTCTTTTTTGCTCTTCACTACCAAATTTGAAAATGGGATACATAACCAAAGAACCCTGTACACTAGCTGTACTTCGAATTCCGCTATCACACCTTTCCAATTCTTGCATCGCTAAACCATAACTGATATAGTCTAATCCTCCGCCTCCATATTCTGCTGGAATCTGCGGACCAAAGCAGCCTGCATCACCTAGTTCTTTTACTATATGCGAAGGGAAGTAATTGTTTTGTGCACAATCTTCTATGATAGGGGATAGTTCCTTTTTTACATAAGAACGCACGCTATTTCTGACCAATATGTGCTCCTCAGACAATAGATCGTCGATATTGTAAAAATCAGGATGATTAAAGGTGTCTCTCCCTTTGTTCAATTCCTTAAGTGAGTTGATTTCTTCAGTGTTCATTTGTATTATAAAACTATGTTTGCAAATGTATAAGATATAAAGAAACATAGGAGATAAATGGAAGCCAGAATAGAAACTATACTTACAATCGAAAAAATTCGTGTAAAAGCTTATCACGGCTGGTATGAAGCTGAGCGTAAAATCGGTGGGATGTATTCCATTTCTGTCAAAATATATGACTCGAGCGTGACCTCAGAGACGTTCAATGAGATGGATGATAGCGTCAATTACGAAGATATTTATGATGTGGTCGTTAAAACTATGAAAGAAGAATACAAGCTGATAGAAACATGTTGTAAATCACTTTGGGATAGACTTAAAGAATTAAGAAAATCTGCAGTATGGGAGGTACTCTTGGAGAAAGAAGACGTGCCAATGAAGTACGTTGGTCAGACTACATTTACAATCAAAGGTTAGGCACTTAGACGGCAAAAGAAAATCCTTTATCCAATAAGAGCTCTAAGGGCTCTTGGTTCAGTGATAAAAGTATATTTTCGCAGCCTTAATTTTTTAGATAAATAATGGGAACATTGATAATGGCAGGTCAGCTAATATTGGCCTTAGCAATATTGGTATCACTACACGAATGGGGACACTACATAGCTGCTCGTAGTTTTGGTATTAGAGTTGAAAAATTCTTCATCTTTTTTGACGCATGGGGAACTAAACTATTCAGTAAAAAAATAGGAGATACTGAGTGGGGTATAGGGTGGTTGCCATTAGGTGGATACGTTAAGATATCTGGGATGATAGATGAGAGTCTCGATAAAGACCAGCTTGAAAGTGAGCCAGAAGATTTTGAGTTTAGAAGTAAACCAGCATGGCAGAGACTAATCGTCATGGTAGGTGGCGTGACGGTTAATTTCATTTTAGGTGTTTTGATCTTTGCTTTCATTTGTATCCACATGGGTGATTTTTGGTAT
>JBMYYN010000348.1:0-2191 GCA_049609445.1 Bacteroidia bacterium
CCGCAGAAAGTGTAGGGGCTGTTGGGGCTGTACATGTTCCGCCAGTGGAAGTAATGGACGGAGCTGGATTCGATCCAAAAACTTTCACCCAAGTTAAGCTCGAAAGATTTGAGGTAACACTACCGGCAGCCGTATAATCTGGGGCTCCACCATTAGTTGAACTAAAATTCCATGTAGGTCCTCCAAGCCAATATATAAAGTAGCTTCCGCTAGAATGTGTGTACAGGGCACTTGGTGTTCCACCTCCGCTTAATGTATAAGTTCCGTTAGCTGCAGCAGTTCCTGCTCCAGAAACAGTTAAACTGCTGGCCTGACCGTAACTTTTAAGTGAGCTAAAACTGACTATGACAAGAAATGAAACGAAAATTTTAAAAAACGTCGTGTAGAATTTTGATGTGAAGGTATTCATTGATTTTTGGTTAAACTATGTATGATCGCTTTCTTTTACAGCCCTATTACCAGGGGTCCTAAAACGATAAATTATAACGAATTAACACAACTAAAATGACTTATCAAAGACAAACACTTTTAGAAAACCTCCCTTTAAGCGTTTAAAAGATGGATTTTCACACTTAGCAATTCATGCAAATACTAGAGAAGAAAATAGACTTTCAGTATTGTATGGACTAATTTTACTAGCTTTCATCGAGCTATCACCAGCTTTGGACTTTTGTATACTAGCCATTGAAATTAATCTTCGCAGCGAATAAATAAAAAATCCCTCCGCTTATGGCAGAAGGATTCTTTTAGTGACCTCGTCAGGATTCAAACCTGAGACCTCTTGAGCCGTAATCAAGTGCTCTATTCAGCTGAGCTACGAGGCCATTGATATTGTCTCGATGACAAATTCGGGTGCAAATATAACCTCCTCTTTATTTCTCAGCTATAAAAATTTTATATTCGTCTCAATATTTTGAAACTATTAAAATTTGCTTCTATAGATGTTGGGTCTAACGCAGTTAGACTGCTCTTTACCAATGTGTTTGAAACTCCAGACGGACCCGTATTTAGAAAGCTTTCGTTGGTACGTGTACCCATCCGATTAGGTGAAGACGCATTCACCATAGGCAAAATAGGAGAAACCAAATCAGACCAACTCATCCGTACCATGCGATCATTCAAACACTTGATGAATGTACATGATGTGCTTGACTACAAGGCATATGCTACTAGTGCTATGAGAGAGGCGTCAAATGCAAAATATATCATCAGTGAGATCAAGCACTATGCAGATATCGATTTGCAAATAGTAAGCGGAGACAAGGAAGCTGATACAATATCTTTCGAAAGTTTGCCCAGTTACATCCCTTCTTTTGAGGACGCGATGTTCGTAGATGTAGGAGGAGGTAGCACAGAACTCACCTATCTCAAGAATGGTAAAAAACACTCGTCTAAGTCGTTGAAAATAGGCACAATACGCCTCTTGCACAATACCGTGAAGGAAGAACTATGGGCCGAATTGTCGGATTGGTTCAAAAGTCTAAATCTGGCTAAGAAAGGTATACCAATCATCGGTACAGGAGGAAACATTAATAAACTGCTTAAAGTTCTACGCAGCCAACAAAACGACTACTTTATTAGCACCGACAGCTTGATAGACTTCAAAGCACAATTGGAAGCTGTAGATTATGACGAGCGTATCGCCAAATTTGTGCTTAATCCGGATCGTGCTGACGTGATCATACCTGCATCTCAGATATTTTTAACCGTAGCAGATTATCTGAGCAGCGACAGAATCTATATTCCAAAGGTGGGTCTATCGGATGGTATAGCTCGCTCCCTATACAAAAAGCATAAGAAGAACTAGTCCTTATTCCTTTTTGTACGTATTGGTATACTCCCGCTCTCTTCCTACCAAATTTTCTGCCCTACTTATTACTGCTTCTATTGTACTCAGTAGTGAACTAAGAAATGCTTTAGTCAGTTTCACAAAAAACAACTGCAGTTGAGTCCCTAGTTGTTTTCCCTCACTAGATCCACTTTCCGTGTTTTCAGTTTCGCTACTTTCTTTCTCGGCTTTTTGTTCACTCGGCAGTTGCAAAGCTTTGTAGGCCTGTTCTTTTTGAAACTCACTTACCTCTAGATCCATCATAAATAAATGAAATGCATTTGACAGCTTTTTCATTTGTAAATGCAAGAGTTCTCTTGCTGAATACTCTTGATTATATTGCCTAGTAATCACTCCAAATAC
>JBMYYN010000349.1:0-2125 GCA_049609445.1 Bacteroidia bacterium
ATGATGTATGCTATATATATCATTAGGTTTGCATTTTGGAAGTCACTACTGGTTATCCAAAGGTGAATCTCATTATGAAATCCGAAGTCTTTATCACTGCTAGATAGAACACAGATGTCGTACTCAACAGCTTTAGCCAATCCGATATGTTCTACTATTTCCTTGCATCCATTATCCTGATGTTTATTAAACTCAAATAGAATCATGTTATTTTCTTGACCGCTGATTCCTGGAAGTTGCAGGGTTTGAGAGATACTATTCATATAACTTGGATTGACCATAGTATCTACGAAAACACTACTCTCCGATATTTGAGCCATTTTGACCAATCTCGCGTGATCTTCTCCAGCCGTTTGCATGGTTTCTGCACTCAGGTAACCGTCTATATGGTGAATATATGTACCGAAACCAATTCTATGCGAAATCCATCTCAAGAGATCAAAAGCGGCAAATCGGTCAAATGAATCCTTAGAAATAGCTACAACAGATGGTCTCCATGCATCGTCTGCATTTCCTTTTCTTTTTTGAAGAAAAACTTGAAGGTTTCTACTAATCTGAAAGATAACTCCACTGAATATAGCTGCCATATCTCCTTTCTTGTTGTAGGCGTTTAATATCAAATAGATACCGGTCATCAGGACAATTGCAGCAATTGCGTATGCAGTATTGATTTTGAACATGAGACCGATGCACATCACAGCACCTAATAGAGAAATGTACCACTTGCTCTTGAAAGAAGGCCGATAACCTGGATTTGACGCAAAATTTTCGAAGAGGGAGATTAAACAGATAGAGCCATAGGTTACCATAAAAAACATAGAAATAACCTCCGCAACAGCATTTACGTCACCCATTAGGACAAAGAAAAATGCTATAACACATGTTACTAAAGAAGCATTAACGGGTTCATTATTGGTGCGTTTTACTTTTCCCAACCAATTATTTAGTCTAGGAATTGGAATAATCTTATCTAAAGAAATAGCATTGAGTGTACGTGGAGCTACCATCACAGATCCAAGAGCTGAGGAAATAGTGGCTGCTGCTAGGCCTATAGGTATGATTGGCCACCATATAGCAATGTCTGCCATTATTAGTTGATTATCTAAATTGCCAAGTGAAGATGCACTCGCACTTCCACCAAGCTTGAAAGCAATGAATATGTAGATAATCATACCTATGACTGTAGCGGCCAAGGTCCCAACAGGAATGGATTTTTTAGGGTCACGTAAGTCGCCGGACAAACCAACTCCCGCCGTCATTCCAGTGAAAGCTGGAAACACGATTGCAAAAATGAAAAAGAAGTCATTTTTCTCTTTATTGAAGTGGAATGTATCCGGAGTAGCAAAGCCATCTATAGGGCCACCTGCAAAGAACATTACAAGAGATACGGCAAGAATGCCGACTACGACATATAACAATGTCATTCCACTGCTAGCTCCTTTCGTGAGCATCAGCCAGGAAAGAAGTAAAACTGAAATAATCCCAATTACCATTTTGTTTATTGCAAATGGCAGATGTTCGTTGATAAAGGGTAGAAGAGGTTCAAATGCCTCGGTAAATGCTATCAGATAAAAGGCTACGCTAATCGCTTGAGACAGATACAATGCTATTCCAATAGCTGCACCAATTGTAAGGCCAAATGATCGTGATATTATAAAATATTCACCACCACCTTCTACTTTTTGATTGGTCGCAATTTCGGCCAAAGCCATAGCTGTAGGTATAGTCACTAGATGACCAATAACAACGATGGCAATAGTACCATAGACACCTACTTGACCAACTGAGTAACCAAATCGTAGAAACATAATAGCTCCTAGTATGGTAGATATTGCTGTTAAAAATACTGGTGCAGTTCCAAATTTTCCTTTTGGATTAAGTGATGTAGAAGCCATATGGTATAAGTACTCATGGCAAATGTGGTGAAAAATGCGATTAGATTCGAATAAAACTGATATACCTTGAGGATAATTAGCTGAGTGGTCCTCGAAGTCCGTCTATTTTAAACCCTCTTTATAAGTTGATAAGCAGAGGTCACGTGCTTCTTTATGGTTGACTATTTCTTTGGGATACTTGCTTGTGCCCCATTCAGGAACCCATTTCTTGATATAATTGAAATCTCTAT
>JBMYYN010000350.1:0-2063 GCA_049609445.1 Bacteroidia bacterium
TCACCTGAAGGCACGCAGCACAAGGCACTAACATTTTTGGAACCTTGTATTTCGTGGAATTCGCATAAATAGCTATTTCCGTTACTCCTATGATGTCTAGTGTTTTAGAGCTTTCGAATAATGCAACTCTTTCCGCACAAAGCCCGGACGGAAATGAAGCATTTTCTTGATTACTTCCTAGACCTACGTGACCGTTATCGTGCAACACAGAACAACCAACATAGAACTCACTATATGGAGCATAACTCTGCTGACTTGCAATCATCGCCTGCTTTAAAAGGGCTTTTTTGTCATCCTTTAAGGTCTCAAAGTCTAATTCTGCAATTTCTACGGTCTTCTTCACTGTACTTTAAATAATTTAGCCGCAATATCCACAATATTTATATAGCAACGCTAATTTCAAATAAATTATGTTGCTTTGACCTAATAGTATGAAAAGCGTAGTTGTATTTGGTGCAGGATTATCTGCAACCTATCTTATCCAATATCTTGAAGAAAATGCAGTCAAATTTGACTGGAGTCTCACAGTGGTAGATAAAGACATCAACGTAGCTCGAAGTAAGTGTAAGTCTGACAGTACGACTTGTTTGTCGGTGGATATTAACGATACTAGTGCCGTCAACGAATTGATTAAACACTCCGAACTGATTGTTAGTATGTTGCCAGCTTTTTTACACATAAAAATAGCTAGAATCTGCTTAGAAAATGGCGTAAACCTTGCTACGGCTTCATACTTGTCAGAAGAACTCAAGTCTCTAGACAGTGAGGTGAAAGATAAGAGTTTGATTTTTCTGAATGAATGTGGCCTTGATCCTGGGATTGATCATTTGTCTGCAATGAAACTACTGGATGATATCAGGGATGAGGGTGGAGATATATTGGAATTTGAAAGCTTCACGGGCGGTCTGGTCGTTCCTGAATGTGAGGACAATCCTTGGAAGTATAAGTTTACTTGGAATCCTAGAAACGTCGTACTAGCAGGAAGTGGTGGGGCTGTAAAGTTCATACACAATGGCAATTACAAATTTATACCCTATCAGAAGGTATTCAGAAGAACGGAAATAATAGAAATAGATGGTTATGGAAAATTTGAAGGATATGCCAATCGAGATAGCTTAACCTACCGAGAAACATACGGATTAGACAATGTAAAAACGATGTACCGCGGTACTTTACGTAGACCAGGTTTCTCTAAAGCTTGGAACAGTTTCGTGCAGTTAGGTGCTACGGACGATTCTTACATATTGCCACTATCTCAAAACATGTCACATAGAGAGTTCATCAATACGTTTCTGCCATTTCATCCTTCAGATAGTATAGAACTTAAACTAAAGTCCTATTTAAGGATAGAGCAAGATGATATTTACCTATGGGAAAAACTGGAAAGCACTGGGATATTTAGCTCAGAGCCTATTGGATTAGATCAAGATTGTAGCCCTGCCAGAATTTTACAACACATTCTAGAGAAAAAATGGTCTCTTCTCCCGACAGATCGTGATATGATAGTTATGTGGCACAGAGTTAACTATATGAAAAATGGTAAAACCCACTGCATTGAAAGTTCTTTGGTGGCTGAAGGTATAGATGAAAACCAAACAGCTATGGCAAAAACTGTTGGATTACCATTAGCTATAGCTTGCAAACTGATTTTAAACAATGAAATCTCACAAAGAGGTTGTGTTATTCCTACTACCAAAGAGTTCTACTTTCCCATCCTAGAAGAACTTGCTTCACAGGGAATCATTTTTCAAGAGAAGGATGTTAGTCCGGTAGCTTGATAACTTTGGTTGATGTATTTCTAAACGCGAATACTCCCAGTCCTTGCTCGACATTTCCACTTTCAAATGTCAAATACGATAATGGTCCGCTATAAACCTGAGTATTTTTAAGTATGTCTACATAAAATGCAAACATGGTATTCGATATTGTGCTCAGCGAAATAACCACTTCTTCGGCACTGAATGTTTCTGTAGATAGAGAATCTTTCTCTAAAAACAACCTGAACTCAGTAGTATCTGATTGAAGTACATTATCACTGAACAATGCAAAATTATTCTGTTGTG
>JBMYYN010000351.1:0-2059 GCA_049609445.1 Bacteroidia bacterium
TCAGAGCCAAAAATTGCTTCCCAATAGTTTGCTGTATTTAAGGAGGAAATTGTAGACCCTGGCATAGATGAGATCGGAATATCAAAGAGGCTTTGGTAATATACCTCAGATTTTAATCTTAAGTTTGGGTTAAGCTTGTAATCATATGCAAGCACATAATGCCATGCTTTTGAAAGTTCTAATTCACTATTGGGTTGAGTGTATGTGCCATCATCTAGCTTATGACTGTACATGTATAAAGATAGATGCTCTGCCTTTGAGTGTTTGCCTGCAGATAGTGTAATGGTTGATTTTTTTGTCGATTTAAAGGATAATGAAGCTCGAGGTTCGAGTGAAGACGCTTGTGTAGCTTGAAGCTTTGTGTAGTGTATCCCAGCATTTAATGTGAGGTCTGAAGTCAACCTTGATTTGAATTGCCCGAATGCCTGATATTGAGCTGACCTGTTGTTGTCCTTGAATGCTTCAAAAGTCGAACGTTCAAGGTAGTCGTAAAAGGTGCTTTTGAAGTCATATTGAATATGTGAATAGATGCCACCTATCCTAAGTATATTTCTACTGTTTAGTTTATAGTTTAGCATGCTGCTTATCCTATACTGACTTTCTATGTTTTTGATATCATCTTCTTGAAAAATTATAGTTTTATTTCGGTTAGTAGAATCGATTTCTAGGACATTGTCCACCGCCAAAGTATTGCTGTAAGAGTGTGAAGCTATAGTTTTGAGATAGCCTTTGTTATTAATGTTTATAATGTGCTTTATGCCGGTGTTGTTAACGAACCCTTTCTCCGCAAAGTTCTCATAAGAGTCTATGGTTAGTTCAGTAGTATCATTAGCATCATAATCATATTTAAGCTCTGCTTCATTGAGTCCCATAACTCCAAAGACACTAAAATTTCCTAGTTTTTTAGTAGGAAGAAAGATGTTATATGATAGATCTTGGTATACAGGGAGGAGGTCGCCTGTGGGACTTACTCCCATTTTTTCGAGTATACCTAATGTAGAATACCTGTAGTTTATCAAATAGGATCCTTCGTAGTCTTTGCTAAATGGTCCTTCTGATGATGCTTCCAGTCCTAGGAACCCAAACATAAAAGCACTTTCTCGTTTTTCATTGTTCCCCTTTCTAAATTTCAAATCAAATACACCAGATAAAGCATTCCCATATTCAGCAGGGAATGCTCCTGTGTAGAAATCTGAGTTTCCTAATGTGCTGCTACTTAGCATGCTTATCGCTCCTCCTTGAGAACCACCTGAGGCGAAGTGATTTGGGTTTGTGATTTCTATTCCTTCAAGTCTCCAAAGAACGCCTTTTGGGGCGTTTCCTCGAACTACAATTTCATTGGACAAGTCATCGCCCGCTATCGTTACTCCAGCAAAGTTTTGAGACATTCTAGCTGGGTCATATGCCGCAGCAGCATACCTGCTTGTCTCCTCCACGGTGAACGACCTTGCACTGACAGCTGCCATCTCATTTAGAGGCTTTTCCTTACTCTTTTTACCCTTAATAACAACTCCTTCTACTGAGTTGAACTTTTCACGCATTTCTATTTCAAGTACCAACTCTTTAGCACTTTTTACTTCTACTTGTGAGACTATCGTTGGTTCATATCCTAGGTATTGTGATTGGACATTGACACGACCTACGGGTACATTTTTTATAATAAAATTACCGTTTTGATCGGATATAGCACCGAACGTATTTGTGCCAATGAAAGCGGAAACGGTGGCCCCAATAAGAGGATTTTTAGTGTCCGCATCGACGACTTTCCCTCTTATGCTTTGATTCAATTGAGAAAATCCAGACAAGGAGGTGCCAATAAGCAATAAAATTGCAATTAGTTTTTTCATTTTAATATGATTTACTTTTGGGTGTTGTGGGATTAAATAGTTTGCTAGTTTTTACTTAAACCATCCAAACTTAAGGTTTGCAGATGCACTGAATCCATCCAGAGTTTTCTTGTCAAGAGGAGAGCTGTTTAGTGTGTTGGTCAATAGATAGGAGCCGGTGATTCCAAATCGCATAAACTTGGTGAGGTTTACTTCTAAGTTTATACCAGGCT
>JBMYYN010000352.1:0-2038 GCA_049609445.1 Bacteroidia bacterium
GCAGCCTTTTAATAGAAATGATAACAGTAAACGACTTATCCATCCGATTCGGTAAAAGAGTTTTATTTGATGAGGTAAACCTAAAATTTACTACGAATAATTGCTACGGTATTATTGGAGCAAATGGAGCTGGAAAATCTACATTCCTAAAAGTTCTAACAGGAGAAATGGAATCTACCTCTGGTCATGTTTCCATTGAGAAAGGAAAGAGAATGGCGGTATTAAGTCAAGATCACTTTGCTTTTGACGATGTACCTGTTTTGAACACTGTACTTCAAGGTCATAAGGAGATGTATTCTATTATGCTCGAAAAAGACGAACTGTATCTTAAACCTGATTTCAATGAAGAAGATGGGATCAAGGCATCTGAACTAGAAGAGAAATTTGCTGAAATGAACGGTTGGATGGCCGAGAGTGAAGCTGGTGAACTGCTGAATGGTCTTGGTATAGCTACGGACAAACACCATATGCTAATGAAAGATTTAAGCGGTAATGAAAAGGTTAGGGTTCTTATTGCTCAGACGTTATTTGGAAATCCAGATATACTCGTGATGGATGAGCCTACGAATGATCTTGATATAGAAACTGTTGCTTGGTTGGAGAACTTTATATTAAACTTCCCTAACCTAGTTATAGTAGTATCTCACGATAGACACTTCCTAGACTCTGTGTGTACTCAAGTAGTAGATATAGACTTCAATAAGATCAGCATGTTTGGAGGTAATTATACTTTTTGGTATGAAAGTTCGCAGCTGGCTTTGAGACAACAGCAAAACCAAAACAAAAAGGCTGAGGAGAGAAAGAAAGAGCTACAAGAATTCATAGCTAGGTTCAGTGCTAATGTAAAGAAATCCAAACAGGCTACTTCTAGAAAAAAGATGTTGGACAACTTGAATATGGAAGAGATCAAACCTTCTAGTAGAAAGTATCCAGCTATCATATTTGTACAGGAGAGAGATGCAGGAGATCAAATTCTAAATGTATCTCATCTTACTTTAGAGCCATATTTTAAGGATGTTTCGTTCAGTATAAATAGAGGTGATAAAACGTTTTTGTACTCAAAGCATAGCATAATTACAACTAAGTTGTACCAAGTACTAAATGGAGAGATAGAACCAGATAGCGGTACAATAGAGTGGGGTATAACTATAAATAAAGCTTACCTACCTAATCACAATGATGAGTATTTTCAGTCTGAACTAAGCCTTGTAGATTGGTTGCGTCAATACTCAGAGGAGAAAGATGAAACGTTTATACGAGGGTTTTTAGGGAAAATGTTGTTCAGCGGAGATGAAGCACTAAAGCAATGTAATGTGTTAAGTGGAGGTGAAAAAGTTCGTTGTATGATTTCCAAATTAATGCTTGCAAATCCAAATTTATTGCTTCTGGACGAGCCATTAAATCACCTTGATCTTGAGTCTATTACAGCATTCAACAATAGTCTGAAGGATTATAAAGGAACTACTTTATTTACTTCTCATGATCATCATTTCATACAAAGTATAGCTGATAGAATCATAGAAGTAGGGCCAGGTGGTGTGATAGACAAACCTACGGACTATGACTCGTATAGAGAAGATAAAGAGCTGCTAGAGAGAAGAGCAAGCTTATATGAAGGAATACAATTAGAAACTATTTAAAAGAAAAAATAAAAATGAAAAACATATTAATTTTATCAATGATTGTGCTGACATTCAGTGCCTGCACCCAGAATGGAATCGTAGTAGATACTGCTAAATCAACGGAATTAGCTACTGACTTGGATTCTGTGAGTTATCTTCTCGGAGGAGATTTTGCGAAGAACGTCTCTGAAGGAGTTGGAATGACAGAATTAGACAATAAGTCTTTTCTACATGGGATGCAACGTGTATTTGAAGGTAAGGAGTTAGAGATTAGTGATGCTGATGCAAAAGCTTTTATGCAAGCATATTTCGGTAAACTAAAAGAAGCTAAGGGTGCATCTGTCAAAGCAGAAGGAATGGCATTTCTTGAGGAAAATATTAAAAAAGAAGGTGTACAGGTTACGGCGTCTGGGCTT
>JBMYYN010000353.1:0-2036 GCA_049609445.1 Bacteroidia bacterium
GTTAATTGTTGCAGCCTTGATATTTGCTGTTGCTGGGAATCTTTTATGGAAAAAAGCCAATAGATTAGATCCAGCTAAAAAAGCGGATAAATTCAGATACTTTGTTCAAAATCAAAGGAGGTAATGAAGAGTATGAAAAAGCATTAGAAGCTTGTCAACTTTGGGCCAAAGATGGTGAAAAGAAAGGTTCTTGGGTAAATGATAACTTAGTACATGTGCCTGCTGCAGGACTTATGGCTATCTTTTCAAGAATCAAGAATGACGCTAAAACTTTAGAAGCAGATGTACTTGAAAAACTTGCTGCACAAGTAGACGCATCGGATTTTAAATTTGATCAACTTAACGCTAAGGTATTAGCTAAGTCTAATTACGTGATGGAAGGTGAAAATTATGAAGCTGATATACTATTAGTTGCTTCTAACTCTACAAGTAATCCAGATATCATGGTAGGCGATAATCCTGTTACAATTGAAGCTGGAGTGGGTAAATACACTCAAGCTGCAAGTGGCGTTGGTATCAAAACTTTCGCAGGTAGAATTGTAGTGGATGGTAAAGAATTCAAATTTGAAGAAGAATTTACAGTGTTTAAACCAGCAGCTACTATTGCTGCTACTGAAATGAACTTGCTATATAAAGGTATAGACAATCCAATGTCAATATCAGTTCCAGGATTCGCTTCTTCAGATGTACAGATTTCTGCTCCGGGTCTTCAACTTAAGTCTCTAGGTGGAGGAAAGTATAATGCACGTGTACCAGGAAGTACTAGAGGTGAAGTTACTATCTCTGCATCAATCAAGAGAGACGGAAAAGTGAAAACTGTAGGTTCACAAAAATTCAGAGTTCGTAGTTTGCCGCAACCAACTGCACAGTTAGGTGGTATACCAAATGATGGTCTTCCTAAAGGTAAGGCGTCAGTTTCTGCACAGTCTTCTATCATTGCTTCTATGGGAGCAGGATTTGCATATAATTTGAAATACAGAGTTACTGGTTTCAAAATGATTATGGCGTACAAACGTAAGCCACCAGTTATGGCTTCTAGTGGTAGTGGTGCATTGACTTCACAAATGAAATCAATGATAAGATCTGGTAAACCAGGTGACAGAATATTGATAGAAGGAATTAGAGCTAAAGAGGCTAAATATGGTTTCAAAGCTAACCTAAGTCCTATTATCATAACAATTAGATAATTTTTTGAGAAATAAATCGTTATTTTTGCGAAGTAGATATAATTATATGAAGAAAACACTTGTAATATTTATGACCTTACTGTTTGCTGCTACGGCATCTCAAGCACAGGTGAGTAAGTTTGAGGATTACACATACCCTCATACCGCTGTAAAAGAGCGTAAAGCAGTTCCTTATCGTTATATCAGAGAAGCTAATGTTAAGTGGAGTAAGCGTATACATAGAGTTATCGATGTACGTGAGAAGCAAAACAAAGTAATGCACTGGCCTAGAAACCCTTTCTATCTAATAGTTTGGAATGCTGCATTAAATGGTGAAGTTACTGCTTACCTTAATGATTCTCTAACTTCAATCATAACACCGGAAGACATCACTAAATCTGTTAGTATAGAAACAACTGTTTATATACCAAATCCAGATAATCCAGATGATCCTTATGATTTGATACCTACTACGGTATATGAAACATATGAACCTGAGAAAATTGCCAAGTATCGTATTATGGAAGATTGGATTTTTGATTACAATTATTCAGACTTCAGAGCACGTATCATAGCAATAGCTCCTTTATGGAAGCCTCTTACAGAGTCAGGTATCGAATTGGGAGAAGTACCATTATATTGGTTAAAAATGGAAGACTTACGAGATAAATTATCTCAAGAAGAAGTTTTTAACGCAAAAAATGATGCTGCACGTATGAGTTTTGACCATTGGTTCCAAATGAGACAATTCAGTAGCTATATCGTTAAGGAAAGTAACATGTACGACCTTGACATAGCTATGATGGAGCAGTTCAGAGATGATGGTGTAGAAGCTCTTCTTGAAAGTGATAGAATCAAAAATGATTTATT
>JBMYYN010000354.1:0-1982 GCA_049609445.1 Bacteroidia bacterium
AAGAATAAGTCTAAAGAAATCCATTCTCCAGGCCAGCTTAAGAAGCATTACTCTACTTCTAAACCGCTCTATATTGTAGATTCCATATCAGAATACATTAAAGCCAATTCCCACATCAAGTGTTCTGCACTTCTGTTTGAAGATATGGACGTAGATTGCTTAAAACACCTTTTATCTAAAGACTACAACCTAGCAGAGATAGCAAATAGTCTATTTCAAGCTATGAGAGCAGCAGATAAAGACGACACGGAGCTAATCTTGGTTGAAAAAGTAAGAGAAGAAGGCATCGGGAGAGCTGTGGCTGATCGATTGAGGAGGGCTGCTAGCTAGGAGTTTTATTTCGTGACCCTACAATTTTGCTACAAAAAAGCCCCTCCATTTGGAGAGGCTTAGTACCCAGAGCCGGGGTCGAACCGGCACGCCTTGCGGCATCGGTGTTTGAGACCGACGCGTCTACCAATTCCGCCATCTGGGCATATGGTCTTGGTTAAAGAGGTGCGAATGTATTGAGACTTTCTTTTATACGCAACACATACTTTTGTTTTAAGTAAATTTCTTTGCAATTATTTAAAATCTCCAACCTTTCCGCTGATTCAGGCAATTCTGAATCGTACTTTTTTGCCTCTGATTGAATCTTAGATTCGAAGCTTTTCATAAGTTCCTCTACTTCTACAGAAACGGAGTTTAGCTTATCTTGATCGAAATCCAATTTAAGATCCATTATCACTTCGTTGATGTCCATCATTTCCATCAAAAATGAAGGAGAAAGTTTGTTCTGGCTCTCCTCCAATACTCCGTGCAATTTTAAGATATATTCCCAACGAGAATTAAACTTCTTTAGACTCTTGTACGCTAGATTATTAATACTTGACTGCTCTAAGGCTGTCTCATACTCAGTATCATTCCCTTGATAAAAATCAGGATGGAACTCTCTACTTTTCTGAAAATAGAGCTTCTTAAGGTTGGCTTCGTCTATAAAGAAACCCTCGTCTATCTGATAAAACTCGAAATAATTAACCAAGGCTTTGTTCTAAAACAATGCGTTGAAGAAATCGACGAATATGATAAAGCCCATCAAAGCAAACAATATCACCATTCCCACTATCTGGAAATAGTACATAGCCTTTTCTGGCAATGGCTTTCCTCTCAACATCTCTATGAGTAGAAACAATACGTGACCTCCGTCCAAAGCTGGAATAGGAAGAATATTCATAAATGCAAGTATGAAAGAAAGCATACCGGTAATCTGCCAAAACTTCTGCCACTTCCATTCAGCTCCAAATATTTTGGCGATACCAATAGGTCCACTTACTGACTTAACAGGATTTAGTTTACCCTTAAACATCTCACCAAAAGCGATAATATTCACGAGTAGGGCATTTGTTCCTTTTTTGTATCCTGCCGGAAACGACTCTACAAACCCGTATTTTTTATGCACTATATCATCCTTATACTGAGCATATTGATTAGGCCAAGCTCCTATTCTACCTGCAGTATCTACATCCACGGATAATGATATTTGTTTGCCTCCACGTTCTATAAGTACATCTACACTCTCACCTATGTGCTGAGAAGCTACTTCTCTTATTTCACTGAAAAATTTGATCGGGACAGAATCAATAGATATGATTCTATCATCTTTCTGCATACCTGCTTTTCGTGCTCCTCCGTCCTCGATGGTTTCACCGATATAAGCTTCATGTTTGTATGAGAATAATCTTAACCCTCCTCTACTCTCTAACACTTGTTTTCGTGTAGAATCTGCGATAGGAACACTAACTTCCTTGCCATCTCTAAGAACTCCATAAGTCAGACCTTCGCGGATGTAATTGACAGGGTCAAACAGATCTAAGAAGTTATCAGCCTTCTTGCCATTTACCGAAACGATCTGGTCTCCATCCATAAGTCCCGCATCCTTGCCTATAGAAGACACTTCTACTCCTCCTTTTTCTAACACCTTAGCATTAGGAAGGTGAGTCTCT
>JBMYYN010000355.1:0-1905 GCA_049609445.1 Bacteroidia bacterium
CAAACATATAATTCGGTACTCGCATCTGGAGACAATCATAAGATAAAAATACCCACATCCGGGGTATATAAAATCGACTTTAATTTTTTAGCCAGTTCAGGAATCGATGCATCATCTATAGAGCTCTCAAAATTTAAAATCTATGGCAACGGAGGTGAAATGTTGCCTGAGCTTATTGCAACTCCGCGGCCTGAAGACTTGTTAGAGAATGCAATATATGTATATGACCAAAATGGAAACAACAAATGGGACGGCTCGGACTACGTTCTTTGGTATGCTAATGGACCCACGACATTTAGATATGAAGCCGGTTTAAAAAACTATACAGCAATAGGTCATGATTTTGATGTTGCTGCATATTACTTCTTAAACTGGGAAGGGGACAATGGCAAACGAATTTCTAATTTACCAAGTGGTCAAGGTCTAAGTGCTGTTTCTACACTCAGTCACTATGATCACCTGATATATCACGAAAAAAATGAAGAAAATCACATAAAATCTGGTAGAAGATGGTGGGGCGATAAAATGCAAATCAATCGACAACAAAACTTCAATCATACAATAAATGGAGCTGTGTTAAATGAAGAGGTAGTTCTAAAAACCGTAACCTGCGGAAGATCTTATTTCGGAAGCCCATCTAGTATGAGTATCAGATACAATGGTACGAGCTTAGGAAACTTTGAATACTCTACCGTCGATGGAGATTACGACAAACCTTTCGCTTCCAATCCTGTGACCTCTTCTTTCAATTTCAATCTGCAATCCAAGTCTATACAGCTAACTTACAATTACAACAAGACACTAAATGAAGCTGCAGCGTGGATTGATTACTATACCATTGCAGTACCTAGAAAGCTGGGCGTATACGAGAGTCAACAGATTATCCGTACTGACCGTCTGGAATTGGATGGAATGATAAAATACCCTATCGAAGGACTTGGTTCGGATCACCTCGTTTGGAACATTTCTAATAAATACGTTCCAGCAAATCAAGAAACCTATACAGATGGTTCGCTTCAATCTTTTATCTCTGAGGACACAACAGCTTTGGCTCCACTATATATTATCTTCGATAAAGACGATGCTCCATCACCCACCTATGTGAAAAAGGTCGCAAGCCAAAACCTTCATCAGTTAAGTGGTATCGACTATATTATGATCAGTCATCCTTCGCTTGTTTCTGAAGCAGAAAGACTCTCAGAATTTCACAAAGCACGTGGTTTGGACGTGGCTGTGGTGACCACAGAAGAGGTTTTCAATGAATTTTCTTCTGGATCACAAGATGTCACAGGTATAAGGGACTTTATAAAACTGATATATGACCGTGGACAACAATCAGGTGATACGCTGAGATATGTACTGATGTTTGGTGACGGAAGCTATGACTACAAAGATGTAGAAGCGAATAACACTAACCTTGTACCGATATATCAAAGCTACAATTCTAATGACCCTACACACTCATATTGCTCCGATGACTACTATGCTATTCTTAGTGACAGTGAAGGCTACTGGGGCACATCTAACAAGGATGAAGACTTGGACATATTTATAGGTAGACTACCCGTAAGCAATGAAGCTGAAGCAAAAATAGTCGTTGACAAAATTTTACATTATCATAGTCCGGCTAGTAGAGGAAATTGGATGCAGACTTTGACATTTGTGGCAGATGACGAAAACTCCAATGCCCATATCCAACCTTCTGAAAACATGGTGGATACTATTCAAAAACAAAGTAGCGAATACAACATTAAAAAAATATGGCTTGACGCATATAAGCAGGTCTCATTTGGAAGTGGAAACAAGTTTCCAGAAGTAAACGAAGAAATCACCAAAATGATAGGAAGCCAGGGGACATTGATTTTCAATTATGTAGGTCACGGAGGTGAAAATGGAATGGCTCAC
>JBMYYN010000356.1:0-1883 GCA_049609445.1 Bacteroidia bacterium
TCCAAAATACGATGATTATCCAGTAGTGGGAGTTAACTGGCACCAGGCTAATGCATTTTGTAATTGGAGAACGAGATGGCTGAATAGATATTGGGAATCACAAGATATGCCGATAACTGAATACTGGAGACTTCCAACTGAATTTGAGTGGGAATATGCAGCAAGAGGTGGTAGAGACAATAACATGTATCCTTGGGGTGGTCCATACACTAGAAATAGTAAAGGATGTTTGTTAGCTAATTTTAAGCCTAACAGAGGTAACTATATGTCAGATGGTGGTTTATACCCAGTTAGAGGAGATTCTTACTTTCCAAATGACTACGGACTTTATAACATGGCTGGAAATGTTGCTGAGTGGACTATTTCGGCTTACGACGAATCAAGTATGCAGTTTACACACGACTTAAACGCTGATTACCAGGTAGATGCTGATGACAATGGCCCTCTTTCATTGAAAAGAAAAGTTACACGTGGTGGTAGCTGGAAGGATGTTGCATACTTCATCCAAAATGGATCTCGTTCTTATGAGTACCAAGATACATCTAAGTCTTATGTAGGCTTTAGATGTGTGCAGACTTACATCGGAAGATCTGCTAACGACCGTCGATAATATCGATATTGCCCCCTTCTTAAAAAAACTTATTAACAGTATAGGAATAATTTATTATTCCTATACTATTTGTATATCAAATACGTTTATATATTTGACAAAATTATTTACAACAACATTTAACAAAATTTAAAACAATTTAAAAACCGAAAATTATGGCAAGTTTCTTTGAATCAAAAACAGGTAAGAACGTAATGGCTAAAGCTTATGGTATAGGTGCAGCAGTAGTTATCCTTGGAGCATTATTTAAAATACAACATTACCCTGGTGCTGACATTATGCTTATCGTTGGTATGGGTGTAGAGGCTATTATATTCTTCATCTCAGCATTCGAACCTATTCATGAAGAATGGGATTGGAGTTTAGTCTATCCTGAACTTGCAGGTATGGAAGGTGAAGCTAGATCTAAAGGAGGTATTTCTGGAGGTGACGCAGTATCTCAACAATTAGATAAAATGCTTTCTGAAGCTAAAATTGGTCCAGATTTAATAGAAGGATTAGGTTCTGGTCTTAAGTCATTATCTACTAACGTTAGCTCAATGGCTGACCTTTCAGGAGCAACAGTAGCTACTAAGGAGTATGCTGACAATATCTCATTAGCTAACCAACAATTAGCTGGAATGAACAGCTCATATGGCAGAGCGGTTACCGCTTTAGATAGTCTTTCTGAAACTACAGAAACATTTAAAGAAACTACTACTAAAGTAGCTAACATCAATGCGACACTAAACGATAGCCTTGTAAGTTTTGATCAAAACATCCAAAACTTAAACAAAGTATACGGTGGTATGCTTAACGCTATGCGTCCAAACAACTAATCTAACCATAATCTAAATTTAATTAAAAGAATAAAATTATGGCTGGAGGTAAAATGTCCCCACGGCAGAAGATGATTAACATGATGTACCTAGTACTCATGGCTCTTCTTGCCCTAAACGTATCAAAAGAAATTCTTAAGTCTTTTCACTTGTTTGAGCAAAGTTTCAACAGTGCTGCTAGCAACATCGATGCTAAAAACACTGCTACAATGAGTGCTTTAGAAAGTAAGTATAAGGAAAAACCTAAGAAAACTAAACCATACTACGATAGAGCTAAGAAAGTTCAATCGACTGCTGATGAATTTGTTAAATCAATAGATGAACTTATCGCTAAAGTAGAAGGAATGTATGGAGGAGCTGAAGCAAGAAATGAAGAAGACGAAATGCTTGCTGCAGACCGCAAGCATCACCTGCACCCGTGGTATCCACCACCTGGGGCGGGGCTAACACTGGCA
>JBMYYN010000357.1:0-1775 GCA_049609445.1 Bacteroidia bacterium
CCTTCTACTTCTCGCTCTCCCATGACACCGTCAGATATGAACCAATGACGCCTCAATAACTGTACAGGTACCTCAGAATAATTAGAAATTACAATGTGATAGCTAAATACATGACTAGCTCCTTGAACGGACTGGTTTTTTTCATGCCTTGGTATGGCAGTGACCTGTATTTTGGTATGTAAATCGTTGTGCTCTTCCATCTAAGATGTCTAGTACAAGTTAAACACATGATTTTCATATATGTTGTATGTTTAGTGTCAACTTTTACCTTTGTTTTTACACATTATGAGTACATCCTCTAATCTTATTAATAAAGCTGTAGAGCAGTTGTCACGATTCCCTGGAGTCGGTAAAAAAAGTGCTCTTAGAATGGCACTGCATTTACTAAAGAGGTCTGAGGGAGATACGCTTGAACTTAGTAGAGCTCTGATAGACCTTAGAACAGAAATAAAGTTTTGCAAACAGTGTTTTAATCTCAGTGATGGTGAGCTATGCAATATCTGCAATTCCCCTTCTAAGGATGAATCTATAGTTTGTGTAGTGAAGGATTTTCAGGATGTGATAGCCATTGAAAATACAGGGCAGTACAATGGTCATTTCCACGTGTTAGGAGGGCTAATCTCTCCGGTAGATGGAATAGGCCCAAGGGATGTCAAGATCCCCGAACTGCTCGCAAGAGCATCAGAGGGGACTATAAAAGAAGTTATAGTTGCTCTAAGTTCTACTTTGGAGGGAGATACTACAGAGTACTATGTAGCCAAAAAGCTAAGAGAACTTGGCATAAAAGTGTCCACGCTATCTAAAGGAATCTCAGTAGGAGGAGAGCTTGAGTATGCAGACGAAATGACTCTTGCTAGATCAATAAGAAATAGAGTGAAGTTGGATTCGTAGAATCCTACTTATTTGCTCTTACAATATAGTATGAGGCCGTAATGAAGAAGTTTCGGATAAAAGGAATAGCACTTATTAACCCAATTTGTTTTCTTGGTTTCAAGCCAAACTTTGTTTCGTAGTTAGGATTAATCAGATAGTCCGTCTTCTTTAGAACCGAATAGTCATTCTTTTTCAAGGTTCTGTTTAGCCTATCTATTGTGATTCGAGTATCATATATTTCCAACATCCCTTCTATCTTGATATCACTTTCTCCTATCAATTTTAGCAGACCTTTGTACAATGGTCGCGGGATGATATGGAAGTACGGGAGCTTCGAAAACAGTTTGTTTTTAAGCAATTGCTGATGTCCGCCAAAAGGGTTGTACCAAGGTGGGAAGCCTATGAAGTATAGACCATCAGGTTTCATGAAGTCACGGCATCGTTTCATAAACTCAAGTTGGTTAGGAATGTGCTCTATGACGTCTCTGCTTATTATTATGTCAAACTCTTCGGGAGAAACGGTGTCATAAATGTCTTCTGCGATTAACTCCAGCTTAGAAACATTAGGGTGGTCTTTAAAGAATTTTTTACCATTTTCGATTCGTCCTTCGGAGATATCTATACCTACGCATCTACATCCTAAGTCTAGGAATGGTTTAAGATTCCCTGCTTCACCACATCCTATCTCTAAAACGGTGAGGGTTTTGTCAATTTTCTTAAGAGTCTCTAAGTATGGTATGACATACTTAGCAGTGGTCAATGCTTGCTCGTCAAAATATCTTTGTCTATTGGAGTGGCGTTCTTGCATTACTTATTATCTGGTTTAGGAGTATCTCCTTTAGGCTTGTTGTTTGGGTTGTTTCTGCGATTAGGATTGCTTTTGGATTTGTTGGACTGGCGTC
>JBMYYN010000358.1:0-1765 GCA_049609445.1 Bacteroidia bacterium
AAGGTTTGGTCAAAGAAGGCAACCTGGTATGCTTGGCTGCATTTGGTAGTGGTTTTACGTGGGCGAGTGCTTTGATTCGTTGGTAGAAAACTAATGTCACACAAGCGACTAAAAATAATAGGGATACACGAATTCGTAGATCTTCCTAAAGCACAACTTGAAGGTTTAGAATCCAAAATTGATTCTGGGGCTTATAATAGTGCTATTGATTGTTCATTTGTTCAAGAAATAAAAGATGAAAACAATCAACCCATTTTAAGGTACACGCTGTTGCACCCAAGCCACCCAATGTACACGGGAAAAGTATATCGAACTCGTAAATTTAAAAGAAAAGAGGTGCGAAGCTCCAATGGAACAGTTTCGTACCGATACCAAATCAAACTTAGAATTTCTGTACTCGGAGAGAGTTATAAAACCACATTCAACCTAAGCAATAGAACAGAGATGCGTTATCCTGTGCTTTTAGGAAGAAAATTTCTTTCTAAACGTTTTCTTATAGACGTAGCGGTGAACCGAAAGCTCTCAAAATGAAAACCTAAACAGGGCTTCTACAATAAGCTCTGGTGTAGTAAATGGTATGAAATGGTTCTGATCGTCTAGCCTATATACTTTTACACTACGAGCATTAATAAGCTTTCGTTCTGCAAAATCTTCATTCCCTGCAGGAACAAGTTTATCCTTTCCACCCTGAATGATTTGTACATCACATATGATTTTTTTCCATTGTGATTCCATCTGCTCCAACTCCTTCTTTGTAGGCAGTATCTCTTCATTACTCACTCTAAAACTTTTGGGTAGTATCCAGCTAATCCATTTTCCACTTAAAGGTTTCCGCCATTTTTCCTCCGGTTCTAATTCAGGTGATACGGACCCTGCTACTATCAATAATCCATCTATAAGTTCAGGTTCATCCATAGCCATCTTACATATTATCGGACCACCCAATGAATGTCCAACCAAAATTTTGTGCTGATAATCAAACTGATCTATAACCTCATTTAAAATAGATGCCTGGTCACTTATACTTGGTTCCGACTTCCCAAAGTCCGAATATCCAAATCCCGGTCGATCTATGAGAAGTACATTGTACTTTTTTAGAAGTAATGAATCGGCAGCATAAGTCAAAAAGTTGCTAGAAGACCCAGGTGAACCATGCACGAACACAGCAAGAGGCAAGCTACTGTCTGAAGAAACGAGAGTATAATGGATCTTCCTGTCTAAACCATTCTTAAAACCTAATTCAACATTACAATCCGGCGGGATATTGCGTAACTCCTTGAGTTGTTTCTTGTCTGACTGCCTAAACTGAAAACAGCTTTGGCAGCCTAGCCATAATAGTACAACAACTAATAGATACTTTGATTTACCTAATTTCAAGTTTTTTATCTTTAATAGCAAGCACCTTATCACACATCCCTAACTCTTCCTCTTTATGAGTTATGAATATTGCAGTCTTGCCTTCTTCCTTCAAGTTACTAATCGCTTTTAGTGTCTGTTCCTTACTTTCTACGTCAAGGTTATTTGTCACTTCGTCAAAAATGAATATCTCAGAATTCTTATATAGTGCTCTAGCTATCGCTATACGTTGACGCTGCCCTCCACTTATGCTTACTCCATGTTCTCCAACCAAAGTCTCTAAGCCAGATTCAAGAGAATCAACCCATTCCCGCAAGTTTACCTTCTCTAGGCACGATTTCACCTTATCGATATTAGGGTTTTTATCTAAGAAAGCAACGTTTCCAAGAATGGAACTATTTAGCATAAA
>JBMYYN010000359.1:0-1702 GCA_049609445.1 Bacteroidia bacterium
TTTATAAGACATCATACGAATATACGTTCACCACTAAATCTCAGATCTTTGGATGAGTTAAAATTATGCTAGTGAGGTGACAAATAATGTTTTCTATAGTTATTAAATTTGCGGCAGATTTATGCTTTCAAAATCTTCTGAATATGGAATCAAAGCTATCATTTATCTCACTAAGTTTGAGCGAAATGAGCGTGTTGACTTAAAGTCAATAGCTGAAAATATTGATTCACCGGTAGCCTTTACTTCTAAGATCTTACAAAAACTGGTAAAAGCGAATCTGATCCTCTCAATAAAAGGTAAAGGAGGAGGTTTCTCAGTAGATAGTTCTAGGAGAAAACAACTTACGGTTTGGGATATTATCTACGCTTTAGAAGGTGATGATTTACAAAACCGTTGTGTGTTGGGTCTTTCTACTTGCAGTTCTTCTAAACCGTGCCCAGCACATTCAGAGTTTGTGGCAGTACGTTCCACGTATCTAAATTTCTTTAAGGAAACAACTATTCTTTCTCTAACGGACAGTTATACAAAGGGGCTGAGCTCTTTGGTACTAAAATAGTCAGTTCAGTAGTTGACGATTGTCATAGGCAATTGTGACATATATTAATTGGACCAACCCGTCCAATTAAAGCCTTGTTGGTACCTTTGTTCTAAGAATTTAACAGAAATAAACAATACTTAAATCAAGAACAAAATGAAAAAGCTTATTAACATCACTCTCTTACTATTTGCAGGATTCCTTATAGCCAGCTGTGGTAGCGGACCTGAAAAAGCGGAAGGAGATTCTGCGGATGCTCCTACGTCTATGATAGAAGATGAGCCGGCAGAAGTAGATCCAATGGAAAGTAAAGGAATTGGTCCTATCTCATCATTGGAATTGAGCGATGAGATTGATACTGATCTTGCGGCTGCAGGTGAAGAGGTGTTTACAGCTAAGTGTTCAGCTTGTCACAAAACAGATAAAAAGTTCGTAGGCCCTAATCCTACAGGAGTACTAGAAAGAAGATCTCCAGAATGGGTAATGAACATGATTTTGAATCCAGAGGAAATGACACAGACTGACCCTATTGCAAAGGCATTGTTAGTTGAATACAATGGTGCTCCTATGGCAAACCAAAATTTAACCGAGGACGAAGCTCGCTCCGTACTTGAATATTTCAGAACACTATAAATAAATCAAATATGAAGTCATTAAAATTAATTCTATTGGCGTTCGTTGCAGGCTCAATCTTTGCTTGTAGTTCGCCATCAAATGAGGGTGGAGACTCTACAGCAGCTGCAGAAGAATCTACCGAAAGAACTGGACAAGCATTTGTTCAAGACGACCAAGGGACACCTAACTGCCTACAAATTGCAATAGGATCTCCTGACCACACGACGCTTGTCGCAGCTGTACAAGCTGCTCAAGTGGAAAACGCTCTTGTAAACGTTGGTCCACTTACAGTTTTTGCTCCAACGGATGCAGCATTTGCTGCTTTGCCAGAAGGTACTGTTGAGAACCTAGTGAAACCGGAGAACAAAGCTACTCTAGCTGACATCTTGAAATACCATGTTACTCCAGGAAACTTAAGTACTACAATCATATCTAAGCTTCCAAAATTGGGTCAAGCAAATAATCAAGACCTACAAGTAGAAGTAGTTGACGGAAAGCCAATGGTAGGTGGAGCAAACATTATCGCAAGTGTGAAAGCTGGAAACGGTATTG
>JBMYYN010000360.1:0-1607 GCA_049609445.1 Bacteroidia bacterium
CCTGACCAAAAAACTGTTTCCCATCTACTAGAACTTGCTGTACTTTTTCTCCCTGTGCTTTTATCTCACCATTGTCATCTTGAACCCCCGGCATTTTCTCGAGTAGATCTTTGGCACTTGCATTTTGATTGGTCTTATATGCCTTTGCATTAAACGAGGTTGTGTCACCTTCCACGGTAGCAACAGCGGCCTTTCGCTTCACATTTACTCCTTTCAGCTCATTTGTGGCAGGTTTCATGTATATAGTCCCGAGATAATCTCCCCGATAGAACCGAATTTCTTCAATGTACGGTTCCATACCCAGGTAACTGATTTTAATTTTATAGTGACCTTTCTTGAGATCGACCGAGAAAGCCCCTTTACTATCGGTGACAGTACCTGCAGCAATAGTGCTATCTGGAGTAGAAACGAATACTGTAGCACCCACAATTGGTTCCTTTGTAGCTTCATCTTTGAGCTTGCCGCCTAAGGTATAAGTGTTTTGAGCTAGAAGTGAAAAAGTAAACAGCGTAAATAAACTGGTAAATAAGAATTTCATTTTAGTATATAACAAAAGTAATTTTAAATCGATTCCTTGATTTAAAATAAATACTACTTAAATTTCTACAAATCAATTGGCTATTCCTTAAAAAAATAATCGCCTATTCATCCTATCTTTGCTTTAATGTTAAAATCTATTTTTACTGGACTTTTATTAGTGACCTTATTCGGAGCATCTGCTCAAGTTACGCAAAACTCACTGCACTTTGATGGAACTAACGATCACGTTCAAACAACATATGACGGAATCTCTTTATCAAATGCACGTACTGTAGAAGCTTGGATTAAGACCACCGCAAATAGCTTACCTTCAGGAGGTCAACAAAGAGTGATTGCTGACTATGGATCTACCTTTCCAAATGGATCAAGATTTACACTTAACCTTTTATGGAACAATGCTCCTAGAGTAGAAATAGGAGGCGGAGGACTTAGCAGTACTACTGCTGTAAATGACGGCAACTGGCACCATATAGCTGCAGTCTATGATCCAACTGCTACTAAAAAATATATCATTTACATAGATGGTGTATTTGATACTTCAGGGAATATTTCTCAACCAATTAATACTGGTACAACAACAGATTTTGTAATTGGAAGACGGATTGATAATGTGAATTATTTTGAAGGTCAAATAGACGAGGTACGATTTTGGAATACCGCTCGTACTGCTACGGAAATAGCAGACAACTATGACGAAGAGATATGTCCTAATGCGACAGGATTGGATGCCTACTACGATTTTAATTCTGGCACGGCAAATTCAGCTAACACCGGGATTACTGTCTTAGACGATCTTACATCTGGATCAAAAAACGGAACACTTACTAATTTTGGTCTTTCAGGTTCGACTTCAAATTGGACCAATGGAACAAACATAACATCAGCACCTAATTCCGATACTGTTTTATATGATACAGCTTGTGGATTTTATCAATCTCCAAGTGGACAGTTTGTTTTTAGTAGTCAGCAGATTGTAGAACATACCCCAAATGCTCTTGGATGTGATTCAGCGATTACGATAAACGTCCACATACATCCTTCTCCAGACGTATACGTGAACGAATTTG
>JBMYYN010000361.1:0-1595 GCA_049609445.1 Bacteroidia bacterium
GCATATGCTTAAGATATACGCGAATTATACCAATGAATATTCTGATTGGAACTTTGGTATGAATTATATCATAGGAAGTGGTCAGCTCTTTACACTACCAATAGGAAAGTATAGAGATATAGATGGTAACACACAACTCGAGTACAATACTTTGAATAATTACAGAAGCCCATTATATCAGCGTTTGGATATCAGTTTTGTACGATTGAAAGATAACTATGACCTTGGTCAAGAATGGAGATTCTATCTTTATAATGCCTTAAATAGTAAAAATCCAATTTATGTAAGTGCAGATTTTGAGGATGGCAGTTACACAAGTTTAGAGGTAAATCGAAGCTCGCTAGCGATAGTTCCTGGAATAGCATATGTTATTAAATTTTAAAGTGAAAGAAATGAAGAGAAGTCTTAGAAATATATCAATCTTGTGTCTGGCCCTGTATCTTGGAGGTTGTGTGACAGACACTGTAAAACCGAATGAACTTGAAGGCTATAAACGTAAGATGGTGGTAAATGCTGTGGTAAATGCAGGCAAGAGTATAGAATTAGAATTGACCACGAGTGAAGCTGCTATAGATTCGAATCTGTCTTCTTCAGTAGAAGATGCGACCGTTCAGCTTACGACGGAATCAGGAGTAGAGATTATGCCGTATGACATTTTTATAGAAAAGTATACTACGACCACGGCAATAGGAGCCGGAAAGTCCATGAATATTATAGTTAGTCATCCAGATTTTCCAAGTGCTCGGTCTACAATCGCACTACCTAGGGCAATTAACGCAACCGGAAATTTGATAGAAGATGGAGGAATAGATACATCAGGTCTGACAGGTGATTTGCTGCAAGTGTCATTTGATGATGTTGGTGGTAAGCAGAACTATTATAAAATCAATGTGTATTATTTTCTTCAATCTTTGAGCGAATGGATTCCATTGGATTTTGATAAGACAGATCCATCTCTATCTGCTATTAACTCTTTTAAGTTGAATGATGCAGGAGTATTGTTTTCTGATGAACTTTTTGATGGTAAAAGAAAGACTATTTCGATAGTAGCACCTTCTGGGATTGTAGCAGGTAACACAACTGAGAAATATAGAATCGAACTCTCCAGTATCACTAACGATTTTTATAAATATTTCAGTTCTCTACAAAGAGCTCGAGATGCAAAAGAAATAACGTACTCCGGTGGTTATAACAACGCAGTGGTGATACATAGCAACATAGAAGGTGGACTGGGAATACTTGGAGCACAAACAAGTAGTGAGATATTACTCAAATAAAAAAGAGTACTGGTAAAATTAAAACTAATCAATTAAAAGATAATAGGTAGTTTGCGACCTTTAATATCAATGAATATCAGAAGCTTAGTCCTATTTACTTTTATTCTTTTTTTCTCATTCCTTTCATCGGCACAGGAGACAATTTTGAGGGGTTTCGTATTTGACGAATCCACAGGATCTGCTGTTCCTTCCGCAATGGTAAAGTTGGAAGAGTCTAATCAAGGTACATTTACCGATGAAACAGGTTTTTACAATATTGGAGGATTGAAAGGTGGAATCTATACCGTAGTAGCTAGAGCAATAGGATATGATTCAGCA
>JBMYYN010000362.1:0-1573 GCA_049609445.1 Bacteroidia bacterium
TGCTGTGTGCTCAATAGCGTACTTATATCTACCTTTAAACTCTAAGACACCAACGACAGAACCAATAGCATCTATTCTTCCACTTAACTCAATAATAGAAGCGTCTTGCTCATTGTTTTTACTAGCAGCAGCGTTGAGAAGACTAGTGCGGTTCTCAATCTCTTGGTCAATGACTGTGTTGGTTATATCTAAGTCACGCTCAAGCTGTTCAAGCGTCTCATCAACTTGGTCTACTTTGTTAGTACTTACAACATACCAGCGGTCTTCAGAGGCATCGTACTCATAGGTGACGCCATTAAAAGTCCACGGTTTTGAAGTATCTAGCGGAAATACGGCTGCCATATCCAGTGCTATAAAATGCCTATATCTATTTTACTGATTTATCAAGTGGCTATTAATAAGGCAACAGTAATCCATCTGCAAGGTAATACGTTTCACTCTCCATCCAGCTTGAATAAGACTTCAGCTTTGATGTGTAAAGCCAGCGGACATAGCTGTTGGAACCTTGTCCAATTCGTAGTTCTTTGTATTCAATCATATGTAACAGATTTCCATTTGCTGCATAAATTTTCAGTAAACCAAATCTATTTTGATCAGTTACGTAAGAACCGCTAGTAGCCATATCTTTGCTCTCCGCATTGTAGCGAGCGCAATAAATACTATTATTGTTAGCAATAAAAAATTCACCGACTTGAAGATTTTCTGCTTTTTGATCTGTAAATCTGTACTTATATGGAACTCCGTAACCTCTTCGGTCATCAACGTATTTCTTAGTAACTAAGTGACTGTCGTTTGTTGGTGTTTTTGCACTACCTGTAAGCCCTGCGTGCTTTGAATCAACCCAAAACACTTGACTACCTTTATTTGAATAGATGTTCAATATATTTTGATTATCAGAAGATGTGGAGCTTCCTTGAATTTTGAGAGTTGTGTTTCCTGCAGTAGGCTCGACAATTAATGCTCCGGTCATTGTGTCACCAGTTTTGCTTACAAACGTATCATCAACATACTTCTTACTAGTCAGATGACTGCTAGAAGTAGGAGTTTTGGCGCTATTGTTAACTCCTACGTGTGTTGAGTCAACCCAGAAAATTTCGTGACCTTTGTTTGAATATACATCAATTATATTTTTACCATCAGCATTTTCATCGCTACCTCTTAAATATAAATTTGTAGATTCTGATGTTGGTTTAATGGACAAAGCACCGGTCATTTCGTCGCCTGAGCTGTGAACAAAGTCTGCAGGATTAGCATCAGGTAGATTATAGATTTTGACAGCAGCTAAATCGTGCGCTTCTCCTATCCCTTTATCTGGCGTATGAGAAATATCACCTTTATAATTCTTTTTGGTTATTTCTGAAACCATTCCTCCACTGCCATCTACATTAAAAACCTCAATATATTCACCAGGTTTAATATCATTCCAACGGTGAACAGTTCCATTTTTATCTACGTCACTAAAAACAATACGTGTAGATGAGAACCAATGTTGAGTTGTTACAAATTTAGTTCCAGAGATACTATTCATACACGCATCAAAATCCCTAGAGCAGTTGCCTAGTTCAGTAGGATT